>OMIE01000129.1 GCA_900299025.1 Burkholderiaceae bacterium | reverse complement strand
CAAATAAAGCGACTCAGGCCGGCTTATCTCGGCAGCTGAGCGCCCACGAACGTGGGCTTTCTCGTCTTCTCAAACAGTGTTGCGCGGTTATCGTTCTTTGTTGCTGCGCCGTCCTTGTTGGTTGCTCAGACTACAACGACGCGCGCTCGGCTTATGCAGCTGGGCGACATGATGAGGCCTTCACAAAGCTACTGAAGCTTGCCAAGGGCGGCCATCTCAAGGCACAGTATGAAGTTGCCATGATGTTTAACAATGGCATAGGCGTGGCCAAAGATAAGGAAGAGGCTTGGAACTGGTTTATCCGAGCGGCAAAAGCCGGAAACGTTGATGCACAAGTGGAGCTTGGCGCTCACTACGAAGCCGGTGTCGACGGACAGCCCAACGGGATCATGGCTGCTCAATGGTGGAAGACGGCAGCGAAAAATGGCTCAGGTGTCGCCGCCTTCAATTTGGGTACCATGTATCGATCGGGGCGAGTAACTGCTCGTGATTTAGTGCGTGCCTACGCCTGGTTTATGGTTGCTGAAGATTTGGGCGTCATCACTGCTAAAGATCATTTGAGAAATTTGCGCGATCTCATTCCTGAGCAAGATGTTGCTAAAGCTGAGCGCTTAAAAGACGGCTTAATGAAGGAAGATCCTGCGCCCGCAAAGGGGTGAGGTCTTAGTCGTTTGAGCTACGCGCCCGCTGTCGTTGAAGTAATGGAGATAAGTTGTGGCCAATGAGGAAAGCGGCCAAGAAAAGACCCTAGACCCAACGCCCCGACGGCTTGAGAAAGCGCGCGAGGAGGGGCAGTTTCCACAAAGCCCTGACGTTACCACCCTGGTACTCGTGAGTATCGGTGCACTTGCGATATGGGTCGCAGGCGGGCGTTTTCTCCAGGCGCTTGTGGATTCCACCAAGATGGCCTTGTCGTTTAGCGAGCCAGCCCGTGTGACGCCTTTTTTGATCGAGTGGTTACTTGGCCCTGTGGGCTCCTTACTCATTTGGATCGTACTAGTTTTATTGGTCCTTTGGTTCGGTTCGGTCCTTGGCCCATTTGCGCTGGTCAATTTCCAGCCTAAATTGTCAAACTTCAAGATCGATCCGGAAAGAATATCGTTTATCAATGGTCTCAAGCGGATCTTCTCAAAGCAGGGTTTAAGTCAGCTAGGCCTTGCCTTGTTAAAGGCTAGCTTGATCTTCGCAGCGATTGCGATTTACCTCTGGGCTGTGATTGATGGTGTTAGCGCCTTCAGTGGTATGAGCCTTACCAATGCCATCCTTTATGCCCTGCGATTAATTGGCGGTGGCTTGCTAGTGCTGATTGCCGTTGTGTTGATTCTAGGCGTTAGCGGTGGCTTTATCACCTCGCTCCTGTTTAAAGAGCGAATGAAAATGTCAATCCAAGAGCTGCGTGACGAACTCAAGGAAAGCGAAGGCAATCCTGAGTTGAAGGGGAGAATCCGCCAAAAGCAGCGGGAGATGGCTCGAAGTCGCATGATCGCAGCAGTCGAAAAAGCCGATGTGGTGGTGATGAACCCAACCCACATTGCGGTGGCTTTGCGGTACGAGGCGGATAAGATGGCAGCCCCTGTTGTCGTAGCCAAAGGTCATGACAACTTCGCTTTAAGAATTAGGGATGTCGCTAAAGAACATCAAGTACCGGTGACCGAGAGCCCGGTTCTGGCTCGGGCACTTGATGGCGCGGTAAAAGTAGGTGCTTCGATTCCTGAGCCTTTATACCGCGCTGTGGCTGCGCTTATTGCCTGGGCCTACGAGGTTAAGGCAGAACCTGCGCGTGCGCCTGAGCTATATCTTCCCGACGATGCTATTCCTTCGGAATTCCGCCCTGAAACCAAGTCTCGTAGTCAGGACAGACCACAATCGGCATAAATCGTTCGGAACATTGTTTGGATTTGAAGTTAAGGCATTCGCCGTCTAAATCTTTAAAAATTCGAATAAAAAAGATCGGTTTGCCCTTGATGCCTGAATCCTTTTGCTCATATTGTTTGACAAGGCTTCGCTTGCCCTCCCACCAAAGGCAGGTCGCACAGCAGTGCTGATCAGGGTAAATCCTAGCCGTGACCGGCTCGGTGCTCGCCTGTGTTTCGCTGCTCGGTTTACTACCAAACAAAGCCATAGCCTGATCCTCTAATCGTTGCTTGGCGGAACGTAGCCGGCCGGTTGATCGACATCGTCAGAAAAGAAGTAGTTTTCCATTTGTTGTGCCAAATATTTTCGCGCACGTAAATCGGCGAGATTGAGTCGATTTTCGTTGACAAGCATCGTCTGATGCTTGACCCATCCCTGCCAGGCTTCTTTACTAACCGATTCAAAAAGGCGCTGACCCAGTGCTCCAGGGTAGGGAGGAAAATCCAATCCTTCAGCGTCCTTGTTTAATTTAATACAGCGAACCGTTCTCATACTGCAATATCCTTCGTTGGAGAGCTTAAATCCTTCATCAAGACCTGCGAATTGCGCTGCTTATCATAGAGGCCGCGGCGCTGCGCAGGTAGTTCATCAGGCGTTACCTGCACAAAGCCTCGCTTTAAAAACCAATGCATCGTACGCGTTGTCAGCACAAACAGGCGCTTTAACCCTGCCGCCCTCGCTCTTTGTTCGATATGGCGCAAAAGCCTCTCACCATCGCCCTGGCCTTGTGCTCCGGCGTTGACTGCAACGCAGGCCATTTCTCCCATCGACGACTCCGGGAAGGGGAAAAGCGCGGCACATCCAAAAATCACGCCGTCATGCTCAATGACTGAAAACCGCTCGATATCGCGTTCGACGGTTCCGGGTTCACGCCTCACCAAGGTCCCATCGTCTTCAAGCGGACGGATGATCGATAAGATGCCGCCAACATCATCAATGGTGGCTTCGCGCAAGGCTTCGAGCGTCTCTTCAACAACCATGCTTCCAACCCCATCGTGCAAAAAGAGTTCGAGTAAAAGGGATCCGTCGGTATCGAAGGGGACAAGGTGACTTCGCTCAACACCACCTTCTGCTGCTCGCAGAGCGGCACTGAGATAACCACGCGCTGCCTCACTGGGTTGTAGCGCATCTTTTGAAGCGAGCAACTCGCGTGCATTAGCTTCTGAGATCTCACTCAAAACTTCGCCTGAAGCGCTCTGCATGCCAGGCAATTCAGTGAGGAAAATCAGCTTATCGGCATCAAGCGCAATAGCCGTGGCGACCGCGACGTCTTCCATACTCAGGTTGAAGGCTTCGCCTGTTGGCGAAAAGCCAAGCGGGGACAATAAAACCACCGAACCGTAATCAAGTGCCGAGCGAATGGCGGCACGATCGATTTTTCTCACCAGACCGGTGTGCTGGAAGTCGACACCCTGCACAATGCCAACAGGCCTCGCGCTTACCAGGTTGCCCGAAATAACCCGGATCGCGGAGTTAGCCATGGGCGTATTCGGTAGACCCTGCGAGAAGGCCGCTTCAATATCGAGTCGAATCTCGCCTGATGCTTCCTTAAGGCACTCGAGCGCTGGGGAGTCCGTGATCCGCATGCCTTGGGCAAATCGACCTTCGAGTCCACGCAAGCGTAGTTGTTCCTCGACCTGCGGTCGGCAGCCGTGAACAACGACGATTCGAATCCCAAGCGCTGTCAATAACGCGATGTCTTGAATCAGCGCATTTAATCGGCCGGCCTGCACGAGCTCGCCTGGAAAGCCAACCACAAAGGTTCGGTGTCGAAAGTTATGAATATAGGGTGCAACTGATCGCAGCCAATAAACAAACTGGGAAGCTGCCACCGCAGGCGCTAAGCTATGGCTAAAGTGGCTATCGGATCGTGGCGAAATAGGGCCCGCATGCAGGGAATCGGACTCGGAAGGCATGGCACGAATTGTCGCATAAGCTAGGCCTCACATTCACGGAGCAATCGATTGAACTCTTCGCAAGACATACTAAAACGCGCTGCTGCTCAGGCAGCCTTGCAATGGATCGAACCTGGCATGATTCTGGGCGTTGGCACTGGCTCGACCGTTAACCATTTAATCGATCTCATTGGTGAACAAGGCCTGAAGCTAGGGGCTGCGGTTTCGAGTTCGGAGGCAAGCAGCAAGCGTTTGCGTGCCTTGGGTGTGCCGCTGCTCGATGCGAATGCCGTTGACCGTTTGCCACTTTATATCGATGGCGCCGATGAGGTTGATCCAGGTTGTTGTCTGATCAAAGGGGGAGGTGGAGCACTTACTCGCGAAAAAATTCTTGCTGACCTTGCAGATCGTTTCGTTTGCATCGTAGATGAGGCTAAATGCGTGGCATGCCTCGGCGCATTTCCCTTGCCTATCGAAATCTTATCCATGGCAGAAAAGCAAATTAGCAAAAAGCTAGAAAAATTGGGGGCTAGGATTGCGCTTCGTAAGGATTTTATAAGTGATAACGGTCATCCGATTATCGACGTATCAGGTTTGACGATCAAAGACCCACGTGAGCTTGAGTCAATGATGAACCAATGGCCTGGCGTTGTGACCGTTGGTCTTTTTGCTCAGAGGCCAGCCGACCTTGTACTGATCGCAGCAAAAGATGGGATCAAGACCTTGTCGTTGGCCTGACAAGGTCTTGATGTGCGGTTTTTCGGATAAAGCTTCAATACCTGAGAACCGCAGTCATTGGGTTTAGTGATCAATACGCTCAAAAACTGCAGCGATGCCCTGGCCACCACCAATACACATCGTCACCAATGCGTAACGGCCATTAATACGTTGTAATTCATGGATCGCTTTGAGCGTGATAATCGCACCGGTAGCCCCGATCGGGTGTCCAAGCGAAATGCCAGAGCCGTTCGGATTAAGCTTTGCTGGGTCTAAGTCAAGATCACGACAAACCGCAAGCGCCTGGGCGGCAAAAGCCTCGTTGGCTTCGACCACATCCATTTGGTCAGCTCGCAATCCGGCTTTTGCCAATGCCTTTCGTGACGCTGGTACCGGCCCGATGCCCATGATGTGGGGCTCAACACCAGCATGCGCATAGCTCACCAGTCTAGCCATGGCTTTTTTGCCTTGGCGTGCGGCAGCAGCAGCATCCATCAGTACAACAGCAGCAGCTCCATCGTTAATGCCTGAGGCGTTTCCAGCGGTGACAGTCCCGTTTTCCTTAAGGAAGACCGGCTTGAGCTTACTCATATCTTCTGGCTTGACATCGAGACGAACATGCTCGTCGGTGTCGAAAACGGTTGGGCCTTTGCGCGATTTGATTTCAAGACCCAGAATTTGTGCTTTAAATCGGCCTTCCTCAATCGCACGAGCTGCCCGCTTGTGACTTTCAACGGCAAGTGCGTCCTGATCGTCGCGGCTAATGCCCCATTGCTTGGCCACATTCTCAGCGGTAATACCCATGTGAACCGTTTGGAAGGGATCGGTTAGCGCGCCAACCATCATATCGATGGTTGCACCGTTGCCCATCCGCGCACCCCAGCGTTCGGCCGGAAGGATGTATGGGCCACGACTCATGCATTCAGCACCACCCCCGATCGCGACGTCGGCATCGCCAAGCAGAATCGACTGAGCGGCACTCACAATCGCTTGCAAGCCGCTTCCGCACAGGCGGTTCACATTCATCGCAGGCGTGTCTTTGCTTAGACCGCCTTCGATGGCTGCAACCCGCGACAAATACATATCGCGTGGTTCGGTGTTAACGACGTGTCCAAATGCTAGATGGCCGACTTCGGCCGGATCAACACCAGCTCGACTGACGGCCTCGCGAACCACACTGGCGGCAAGCTTAGTGGGGGCGAAGTCTTTCAAACTGCCGCCGAAGGTTCCAACAGCGGTGCGTGCACCGTCGATCACAACAACTTCTCTACTCATGGCGATTCTCCTTGGGAGTGCGGATGGCTTAATAAGGGTGCTGACGATATAAGGGTGCTGACGATAATCCTTAATGGAGCGTGGGTGCGCGGCCCTTACTTCGGCCCCGGAAAATGCGCTGCATCGCCCGCATCGTGCCAACAATAATGGCATCTTGTCCAATCGTATGCGCAGTATCGGCAATCAGGTCCCATGTCACATCAGCGCCTGCGGCTTTCAGGCTTTTGTAAGCTTGATGTCCGTAAATTGCGGGCACACGATGGTCCAAATCGCCATGGATTAAGTGCACCGAACAAGGCACGCGTTCATCGGCTAAAAGCGGCCTTGCCAGTTGGGCAGCGTAGGCAACAACAATGCTACAAAGCTGCGCTTCAGGGATCGCTGCAGGGTGTTTATGCACGGCTTGCTTGGTATGCCCGGCTTGCCTGGCTGATGGGCGCTCATCGCTTAATGCGGCCGCCGTTGCGCTTCTTGCCAGTTCTAGAGCGATCGTGGCTCCTTGGGCAAAACCGATCACCGTTGTTTGTGAGGCAATCAGTCCAAGCTCTTGCTGTTGGCCCCTGATCTGCCGGGCGACCACCTTAGCGCAGGCCGGGGCTGCGTCGCGACGACTGCTGTGTTTCTCCCACCATAATGATGCCTTATGAGGTGGTTGGAAGATGATGCAAACAGCACTTGGAAACTTGAGCTGCCAAGCGAGCGCGACTGGTGTGAACAATTCCGCGCTGCTTTCCCCCGGTAAAAAAACCAGCAAGCGGTTTGGCTTGATCCCTGGGGTCATGGGGGGCAGCTCGATCCATCCAGAAGGCTGTTTCATGTCATAGAAATTGTAAAACTTTTAGCGGATTGCCAGGTCTATAAGCTATAAAAATTTCGAACCCACAAGGTAGGCTACAGCGGCTAGCATGCCAGACGCTGGGATGGTAATGATCCAAGCCCATACGATGCGTCCTGCGACCGCCCAGCGTACAGCGCTCATCCGATCGGCTGCTCCAACGCCGACGATTGATCCTGTAATGGTATGGGTTGTAGAAACTGGAATACCGAAACCCGATGCGATGAACAGGCTCATCGCTCCACCAGTCTCAGCTGCAAAGCCACCAACCGGTTTGAGTCGCGTGATGCCCTGTCCCATGGTCTTGACAATGCGCCAGCCACCGAAAAGCGTTCCAAGACCAATCGCAAGATAGGCCGACCAAATCACCCAGGACGGCAGGTGGTCGCGGCTTGTGAGATTTGCAGAAATCAGTAGCAGCCAAATAATGCCCATCGTCTTTTGCGCGTCATTGGCGCCGTGTCCAAGACTGTATAGCCCTGATGAGATCAGTTGGAGTCTTCGAAACCAGCGATCCACCCTTCGTGGGGTGGTGCCACGAAGCAGCCAAGCGGTCGCAATCACAATCAGACTCGACAACACAAAGCCGAGCAATGGCGCAACGAGAATGAAGACGAGGGTTTTGGCGATACCGCTGCCCATGAGAGCTGCTGGCCCGGTTTTCAACATCGCCGCTCCGATCATGCCGCCGATAAGGGCATGCGACGAACTCGAGGGAATACCTAACCACCAAGTGATGAGATTCCAGGAAATAGCGCCGCTTAATGCTCCAAAAATGACAATGTGATCAATAAAAGAAGGGTCAATAATGCCCTTGCCTACGGTGGCAGCAACTTTAAGTTCAAAAAAGAAAAAAGCGAGCATATTGAAGCTTGCAGCCCAAAGTACGGCTTGGAAAGGTTTTAAGACGCCAGTGGTAACAACCGTAGCGATCGAGTTGGCTGCATCGTGAAAGCCATTGATGAAGTCAAAGATTAATGCGAGCGCAACGAGGCTAACTAGCACCGTCATCGACATGCTTAAGGGGTCCATCAGGCGTGATCGAGCACGACAACTTCAACAATCTTTGCTGCGTCTTTACATTTGTCGGTGAGCTCTTCGAGTAATTCGTATACCGCTTTCATTTTTATAACCTGCTTAGCATTTTCCTCATCGCGGAAAAGCTTTGACATTGCAGCTCGCATCACACGGTCGGCATCGGATTCGAGTCGATCGATCTCTTCGCAGGTTTGCAGGATCGCGCGCGCATTGTCCCAGTTGGACATCAATTTAACGGCATGCCGCAAACGCTCGGCAGACATCAGGCCAAGCTCAGCCAATTGCACCGCTTCCTTGGTAACGCTTTACAAGTCATAAAGGACCACAGCTTCGGCGACATCTTGCACCAGATCAAGCACATCATCGAGTCCGTTGACCAGGGTGTGAATATGGTCGCGGTCGATCGGTGTGACAAAGGTTTTGTGCGCCATGGCGATGGTATCGAGGGTTGTTTTGTCTGCCGACTTCTCGATGTCATCGACTTTGGCAATCAATTGCTTGCGTGCGGCTAAGTCGTCAAAACGATGAAGCAAGTCGACCAATACCTTATTACCTTCGACGACTTGGCCAGCAAGTTTGTCGAAATGTTCAAAAAAATTACCGTCTGCGGGCATGAGGCGTGAAAACATGAATAGCGCCTTAGGGCTGTCACAAACCCGTCATCTTAAAGCACCGGGCGGCTCAACGCGCTTAAGTCGCCTCTAGAGGCGATTTAAGCAATCAAGATAAGCGTCTGTATCGGGCATGCGTTTTTGGCGTTGTGCCTCCCAAAGCACAAGGCCCAGGCACTCCATCGCCTGGTGGGCTGCCTGATGACGATCGCCATGGGTTCTGCTGAGGAGCGATTGCCAGGCTTTGCGAATGCCTGGCGGTTGATCGGCGCCGATTTGCTCCTCGATGGCAAGGTGCATCGACAAATGTAAAAAAGGGTTTTCGTGGCCTGATGCCGGATGGAAAACTTCCTCAACTGCGCGATCAGGCTCATCGAGTAGCGCCTGATACTCGGGATGCTCAGCGCACCAGGAGGCCGCCAACGCTTGCAGCGGTTCGCAAGGAAGTGATTGTCGGCTGCGCGACCAGGCTTCACAAAAAAAACGTCGGACGTCGGCAGAACTCGGATTAAACAGCATGTTGATTCAGCACGGTGATGAGATTATCGATGGATGAAGGCTTGCTATCGCTGATGAAGGCTTGCTGGAGGAGATCGCATCGATCACTCAGCTTTAGTTTTGTTTTTCATATCACACAAGTCGGCCACGATGCACGCCGGGCAATCGGGCTTTCGCGCCTTGCACACATAGCGGCCGTGAAGAATCAGCCAGTGATGAGCATCGCGCAGAAATTCGGCTTCGATGAAGCGCAGCAATTTCATTTCAACGGCCAGAACATCTTTACCGGGCGCCAAACCTGTGCGATTGGCAACACGGAAAATATGGGTGTCGACTGCCATCGTGGCTTCGCCAAACGCCGTGTTGAGCACGACGTTTGCTGTTTTTCTGCCAACGCCCGCCAGAGCCTGCAAAGCTTCACGCTCGCGCGGTACCTCACCATTGTGATGCTCAAGCAACATAGCGCAGGTTTCTAGAACATGCTTGGCTTTGGATTGGTACAAACCAATGTGCTTAATGTGTTTGATGAGACCGGCCTCGCCGAGCTTGAGCATTGAGGCAGGGTCGGGCGCTTCAGCAAATAAGCCTCGCGTGGCCAGATTCACGCTCTTATCAGTCGCTTGAGCCGAGAGAATGACTGCGATCAATAGTTCAAAGGGATTGCGCCAATGCAGCTCGGTTTGAGGATGCGGGTTGGCCGCGCGCCAACGCTCAAACATTTCACGTCGTTTGGCCTTATTCATGGTCTGTGCTCGACCTTTTGGCTAAACGATCCTGCCTTTCCTTGGCACGGGCGATGGCTGCGTCGATGATTGCGCGCGCTCGAGGGGTGGACGCCGCATCCGACTGGCGCTTAACCTGGGCTTTTTCGAGTTGATAGCGAAGGCCTTCTTCTTCTTGCCTTCTCATTCGCTCGGCGCGATGCTCAAAACGGATGCGGGCCTCCTTTGCATCTGCTGCCGCCCACATTCGTTCGGGTTGCCATGGCCGCATCTCGATACAGTCAACAGGGCAGGGAGGCAGGCAAAGTTCACAGCCTGTGCACCGTTCGGCAATCACTGTGTGTAAGCGTTGAGGACCGCCCAAAATCGCATCAACCGGACAGGCGATAACGCATTTGGTGCAACCGATGCAATCCTCGGCCACAACCCATGCAAAGCGCAGGCTTTGCTCTTCACCACAGTGAGGGTCTAGCGGCTTAGCGCTTCGGCCCGTTAGTTGCGCGAGGGCTTCGATGCCTTTTTGTCCGCCGGGTGGGCAACGATTGATATCTGCCAAGCCATGGACAATCGCTTGCGCGTAGGGCTTACATGCTGGGTAGCCGCAACGGGTGCATTGGGTTTGGGGAAGGATCTGATTGATTGCCTTAGCAAGATCCATCTTGAACCCCAAAACGATTTAGCGCGTTTTGATGCGACTTGGGTGCGCAGCGATGAAGTCGCGAACCTTAGGGTAAATCAACTCGCGCCATCGCCTTCCGCTAAAAATGCCGTAGTGGCCTGCGCCCACGGCGACATGGTGTTGCTTGTGCGTTGGCGCAAGATTGGGTGTTAGGCCGTGGGCGGCCTCAGTCTGGCCAGAACCCGAGATATCGTCAAGCTCGCCTTCAATCGTGAAAAGCGGAACATCCCGTATCGCTTTGGGGTCTACCCGAAGCAGCTCGCCATCGACATCGACATCCCAGCTTCCATTCGGAAGCTTGTGTTGCTGGAAAACCGTATGAATCGTGTCGAGGTAGTACTCAGCAGGCATATCAAGCACGGCGTTGTACTCATCGTAAAAACGCCTGTGTTGCTCGGCGTCTTCCATGTCCCCACGCACGAGGCTCTGGTAAAAATCCCAGTGAGAGGTCGCGTGACGATCAGGATTCATCGCAATAAAGCCTGCATGCTGCAAAAAGCCTGGATAAACTCGACGGCCTGCACCCGGATACTTGCCTGGCACGCGGAAAATCACATTGTTTTCAAACCAAGCAAAAGGCCGATCAGTCGCATATTGGTTGACGGTTGTGGGGCTTCGCCTCGAGTCGATGGGCCCACCCATCATGGTCATACTCAGCGGTCGTGCCTTATCTTTAAGCGAACACATCAAGCTGATGGCGGCCATAACCGGCACGGTCGGTTGACAAACCGACATCGAGTGAACCTCGGGACCAAGTAGCCTGAAAAATTCAATGCAGTAATTGACGTAGTCGTTTAGGTGAAAGTCTCCCTCGGCAAGGGGCACCATGCGCGCGTCAACCCAATCGGTGATGTACACATTGTGGTCTGGCAACATCGTGCGGACGGTATCGCGCAATAAGGTTGCGTGATGCCCCGAAAGTGGGGCAAACATCAACACCGAAGGGTCATTTTCCCGATGGCTCAATGACTTGGGGAGCAAGCGCTCAAATCGTATTAGTTTACAAAACGGCTTATTCAGCACACAGCGCTCGATGATAGGGACTTCTTCGCGTCCGATCATGATGTTTTTGATACCGAATGGAGGCTTTTCGTACTCTTTACCCAAGCGGTGCATGAGTTCGAGGCCCGCTGAAACACGCGCGGCGCCAGGCATATGTGCGAGGGGACTATAGGGGTTGGCATACATTTGTGATGCCGACAATGCCCAATCTGAAAGTGGCTGTAAAAAGGCCCGTTGTGCTTCCCGCCATTGATAGAGCATCTTCTATGGTCCTTATGAGCGCTTCAATTCGGAAAGCTTGTTGGTCTTGTCTTTCCAATCCTCGGCATCAGGTAGTGCGCCTTTTGCTCGCGTAATGCTTGGCCATCCCCCTTTCGATAACTCCAGATTGAGCTTGATCATGTGTTCCTGGTCGGGGGGCACGTCCTCTTCGGCACGAATGGCATCCACAGGACACTCGGGAATACAAACAGCGCAATCGATACACTCATCAGGGTCGATGACCAGCATATTCGGCCCTTCCCTGAAGCAATCAACCGGGCAAACATCCACGCAATCGGTGTAGCGGCAGCGGATGCAGGATTCCATTACGACGTGCGTCATCGGTAGACCTCTTTTGACCAGAATCGTTGAATTCTAGCCCAACTGTAAAGCAAAGCTGACGCCGCTCTCGAGTGTCGCTAGAATCACCACATGATCATCGCCTCATTGCTCGATACAGACCTTTATAAATTCACCATGATGCAAGTGGTTCTCCACCACTTTCCAGGTGCTCATGTCCAATATCGCTTTAAATGCCGAACCCAAGGCGTCGATCTAAGGCCCTTGATCGACGAGATCCGTGACGAGATCAATGCCCTTTGTACGCTTCGCTTTCGAGAACGTGAGCTTGACTACCTGCGCAGCCTACGTTTTATCAAAAGCGACTTCGTTGATTTTCTCGCTCTTTTTCAAATGAATCCCCGCTTGATTCAGATTAAAGGGCTTGACTCAGGCGAACTCGATATGACGGTCGAGGGGCCATGGCTACACACCATTCTCTTCGAAATACCGGTACTGGCGATCATCAACGAGTTGTACTTCAGACGGATGCATCCAATGCCCGACTACCTCGAAGGCAGGCGTCGTCTGATCGACAAATCAAGGCTGATCACTGCCGATCCCGAGTTGGCAGGGCTCACGCTTGCCGACTATGGCACGCGCCGACGCTTCTCGCGCTTATGGCATGAGGAGGTCTTATTGAGCTTAAAGACAGCGCTTGGTCCGCATTTTGTTGGCACCTCGAATGTGTTTTATGCGATGAAACATGGAATGACGCCGCTTGGCACCATGGCTCACGAGTACTTGCAAGCATGTCAGGCTCTTGGTCCGCGGCTTCGGGATTCTCAGATCTATGGCTTTGAGACTTGGGCACGTGAGTATCGTGGCGATCTCGGCATCGCCTTATCCGATGTCTACGGGCTTGATGCGTTTCTAAATGATTTCGACTTGTATTTTTGCAAATTATTCGATGGTGCCCGCCATGATTCCGGTGACCCCTTTCATTGGGGTGAACGGATGATTGCCCATTATGAGCAGCATCGAATTGATCCAAAAACGAAGACATTGGTGTTTTCTGACGGCTTAACCATCCCGGTCTTAATCGAGCTTTACAAGCGCTTCCATAAGCGCAGTAAAATTGCGTTCGGTGTTGGTACTAATCTCACGAACGATCTCGGTTATGTACCATTACAAATTGTTATGAAAATGGTCCGTTGTAACGGCCAGCCGGTTGCCAAGCTTTCAGACACGCCAGCCAAGAATATGTGTGATGACGAGGCCTACCTCGGCTATTTACGCCAAGTGTTTGGCATTCCAAATCCCAACGACGCAAAGGAAGCTCGATGATCCCCGATACCTCGAATGCCCGGCGTTCAATCCTGGCGCGTATTCGACAGGCGCAGGCCCACGGCGATCCTGCCAAAGGGTCGCCGGCGGATCTAGCCCGCACGAGAGATCGCGATGCCTACCTCGCTGAGCGTCCGCGCGGTTTTGGCCCAAGTGTTGGAGCCGATGTGCTTGAACATTTTTCGCATCAAGCCCAGCGGATGGCCAGTACGATCGATCGTGTACCAACTGAGGCAGACGTACCCCAAGCCATTGCTCGTTATCTGGTCACGCAACAATTGAGTTTGCGTATTGCGGCCTGGCCCAGTTTTGCCCATATTAATTTTGATATCAAGGATGCTGATTTACCTGCCCTTGAGGTTGAATTTCGCGCTCCGGTCGGTGAGGACCTGGTCGGCCTTGGGGGTGCTTTTGCCGGGATCGCTGAGACCGGCACCTTAATGCTCTTATCTTCAGAGCAAACGCCAGCCTCAACCCATCTGCTGCCAGAAACTCATATTGCTTTGCTTCATGTGAATAGGGTGGTTGCACACTATGAAGATGCTTTCGCGCTAATGCGCGCTGAGCATGGTGAACCACCCCGCGCTATGAATCTTGTATCAGGGCCCTCCAGAACGGCCGACATCGAGCAAACACTCGTCATGGGTGCTCACGGACCCTATCGGGTTCACATCATCTTAATTGGCTGACCTCTAGAGAAAGCATCATGTCAAATACGAACTCGCAACATGCTCGGCCAAAGTCTCGTTTGTTGATTACACGCCGCGTTTTCCCCGCAGTTATTGAAGCGCTCGCCGATCACTTTGAAATCGAACACAATGAAGCCGACGAGCCCTGGGGGCCTGAGGCGATGCGTCAACGGGTCGCTAGCATAGACGCCTTATATACGGTGGCAACGGATCGAATCGATGCTTCGGTGATTCAAGCGGCGCCGCATTTGAAGATGATTGCGACTGGTTCTGTTGGTTATAACCATATCGATTTGGCCGCTTGCAGGCAGCGCGGCATACCCGTCAGCCATACGCCTGATGTGCTCACCGAAGCGACTGCCGATATGGCTTGGGCCTTGTTGATGGCTACTGCCCGTCGCGTGACCGAGTCTGAACGCTGGCTGCGTGATGGTTCGTGGCAAGGCTGGGCATGGGATCAGTTTCTAGGCGCTGACTTACATGGTGCAAACCTTGGGATTGTCGGTATGGGGCGCATTGGCGCGGCTATTGCACGACGCGCTCAAGGCTTTTCGATGCGTGTTTTCTATCATAATCGTAGTGAGTCGCCCCAGGCCAAAGGCCTGGGAGCGAGTTTAATGTCCTTAAACGACTTACTTGCAGCTTCCGACCATGTGGTTCTTGTGCTTCCCTACTCACAAGCCACCCACCATGTGATTGGAGCTGAGCAGATTAGACAGATGAAGCCAACCGCCACGCTCATCAATATTGCACGGGGAGGCATCGTCGATGACCAGGCCCTTGCTGCCGCGCTTCAAGAGCGGCGTATTGCCGCGGCCGGGCTCGATGTTTTTGAGGGTGAGCCTCAAGTACACCCAGACCTGCTTGCTTGCAACAATATTGTCCTAACACCTCACATTGGCTCGGCAACCTTATCGTCGCGATTGGGGATGGCGATGTTGGCAGCGCGTAATCTTCTTGCCTGGCGTTCGGGCTCGCCCTTGCTAACGCCGGTTCCCGGGTTATAATCGAGGGTTCCTCGCTGGCTGCGTGCTCAGACGCGTGCGCCGCCGGTCGTGTTGCAAGACATCGAGTTCTTTCTTGATCCTTCAACAGTCCATGGGGAATTCCGCAAGGAAACCATCAACAAGGAGAAATAGCGTATGCGTCATTATGAAATCGTCCTGATCATTCATCCTGATCAGAGCGAACAAGTGCCCGCCATGGTTGAGCGTTATAAAACCATGGTTGAGTCGCAACAAGGAAAAATTCATCGCATCGAGGACTGGGGCAGACGCCAGCTGGCCTATGCGATTGCCAAAATGACTAAGGCTCACTACGTGATGCTCAATCTTGAGTGCTCACCGGCCTGTTTGGCGGAGCTGGAAAATGCCTTCCGGTTCAACGATGCTGTGTTGCGCCACATGACCACGAGCATGAAGAAAGCCCATACCGGCCAGTCGCCGATGTTGCGCCAGATTCAGCGCGAAGAGTCACGTCGCACGGTTGTTGAGGCTGCTCCTCAAGCCGCAACCCAGCACGCAGGCGAATAAGCGAGTTCATTCATCGGGCGGGAAGTCAACCACCTGAGCCTGCTGCTTAGCCTTAAGGCAACGCAAGCGCTTCGTTACAGTCCGGCAGGTGTTGCAATCTTTGATGCAACGGGATTAGTCGACGCCCAGGTTGATGAGGCAGGCGCAAAACGTCAGGTTCAGTTTGAGATTGGGTTGCGTTTTACCGAAGGCATGGCGATTGAAGCAAGTCGTCTTCCACTAGGTAGTGTGCTGCAACTCGACGGGTTCATCGCACCGATTCGGATGCATGCGCGGAGTTTGCGTATGCATGTTCAGGATATGAAGATCATTGAAGGACACTGATATGGCATTTACACGTCGCAACATGAAAGATCGTAAGCCCAAGCGCCCCACGCAAGGTGCGTTGTTCAAGCGTCGTAAGTTTTGTCGCTTTACCGCTGAGAAAATGGAGTGGATCGACTACAAAGATGTAGAACTGCTCAAAGATTTCATCACGGAAACCGGCAAGATCATCCCTGCACGATTGACCGGGACTAGCGCGAAGTATCAGCGACAACTAACCGATGCGATCAAGCGGGCACGCTTTCTTGCGCTCCTGCCCTACACCGACAACCACTGATTGAAACGAGAAGGAGTATTGTTATGCAAATCATCTTACTCGAGAAGGTTGTCAACCTTGGTCAACTCGGTGATGTGGTCAAAGTCAAAGATGGCTACGCCCGCAATTTTCTGATTCCACAGGGCAAAGCCCGACGCGCAACCCAATCGGCAATTGCCGAGTTTGAAGCTCGTCGTGCCGAGCTAGAAAAAATTCAGTCTGACCGACTCTCCGATGCACGCCGAGAAGCCGAACGTCTTTCGGGACTTACCTTGCAGGTTAGCGAAAAGGCTGGCGTTGACGGTCGTTTGTTTGGATCGGTGACCAATTTTGATATTGCCGAAGCGCTGAAGAAGCAGGGCTTTCAGGTCGAGAAAGCGATGGTTCGTCTGCCAAATGGTCCGATTAAGACCATTGGCGATCATGATGTGGAAATCGCCTTGCACAGCGATGTGCTCTCGGCAATCAAAGTCTCGGTTCTTGGGGAGACTCACTAAGCAGGCCCTTCCGGCCCGGTTGTTGCCGGGCCTCTCAAGCCTTTTTAGAGGCAAACCGTCGCCGTGGAATCTCCTCGCGATCCAGCGTTAAGTCAACTGCGGCTTCCGCCGCAGTCGCTCGAGGCCGAGCAGGCAGTAATTGGCGGCCTATTGCTCGACAATACCGCTTTTGATCGGGTAGCGGATCTTTTGCGCCCCGATGATTTTTATCGCGGTGATCATCGGCAAATTTATACCGCTATTACGTCGTTAATCGATAAGGCGCATCCGGCTGACGTCGTGACCGTCCACGAGGCCTTAAGCACTATCGGTAAAGCCGAAGAGATTGGTGGACTGATTTATCTGAATCGGCTGGCTCAGGATACGCCGAGCGCGGCCAATATTCGCCGCTACGCTGAGATTGTTCGCGATCGTGCGATTTTGCGCCGCCTTATCGCTGTTGCCGACGATATTGCCAACCAGGCACTAAATCCGCAGGGCAGAGATACTCGAAGTCTGCTCGATGAGGCCGAGTCCAAAATATTCAATATCAATGAAGAGGGTGCGCGAGGTCGAAGCGGCTTTCAATCACTCCCCGATTTGCTAAGCCAGGTGGTTGACCGCATTGGCCAGCTCTATGATCAGAGTAATCATAGTGGCATCACAGGCGTACCTACGGGCTTTACCGACCTTGACAAAATGACCTCGGGTTTTCAACCCGGCGATTTAGTCATTGTGGCAGGGCGGCCCTCCATGGGAAAGACGGCTTTTTCACTCAATATCGGCGAACATGTCGCGGTCGATCAAAGCCTGCCCGTTGCCGTGTTCTCGATGGAAATGGGTGCAACCCAATTAGCCATGCGAATGGTTTGTTCGGTTGGGCGATTGGATCAGCAAAGGGTGCGAACGGGCCAACTGGTTGATGATGACTGGCCGCGATTGACCAATGCGATTCAAAAAATGCAAGATTCTCAGCTTTATATCGATGAGACGCCCGGGCTCAATGCACTCGAGCTGAGATCAAGGGCGCGGAAGCTTTCAAGACAGTGCGGTCAATTGGGTTTGGTGATCGTTGATTATTTGCAGTTGATGTCTTCGGCCTCAGCCTCTGGGGAAAACCGGGCTACCGAAATTAGCGAGATTTCGCGCTCCTTGAAAGGTCTTGCAAAGGAGTTGCAGTGTCCAGTTATCGCATTGTCGCAATTAAACCGTTCGCTCGAGCAAAGGCCGAATAAACGCCCAGTCATGTCCGATCTACGTGAGTCTGGAGCGATTGAGCAGGACGCTGATGTTATTATTTTTATCTATCGTGATGAAGTGTATAACCCCGATTCACCAGAAAAGGGTACGGCCGAAATCATCATCGGCAAGCAGCGAAACGGGCCGATCGGAACCGTGAGGCTTACCTTTCTCGGCAAATACACCAAGTTTGAGAATTACAGTAGTATGAGCTGAAGGCTCCAGGACCCGTATGAGCGGTGAGATGAGCCTTAATTACCCGTTTATTTAGAGCGCTTCTGATGCGAAATCAGCAAGCCTTGAGCGTTCGCCGCGTTGCAAGGTAATATGACCTGCATGGCTCCAACCTTTAAAGCGATCAACAACATAAGTGAGTCCCGAAGAGCCTTCGGTCAGGTAAGGGGTGTCGATTTGGGCGATGTTTCCCATGCAAATGACCTTGGTACCAGGACCAGCCCTTGTAATGAGGGTTTTCATTTGTTTAGGCGTTAGGTTTTGTGCCTCATCAACGATTAAAAATTTATTGACAAACGTACGGCCACGCATAAAAGACATGGCCTTCACTTTGACTCGGCTTCGGATTAAGTCCTGGGTGCTCGAACGCTCCCACTGACTCGCGCTGCTATCGCCCTTATTGAGCACTTCAAGGTTATCTTCGAGCGCACCCATCCAGGGTTGCATTTTCTCTTCTTCGGTACCTGGCAGATAGCCAATATCTTCACCCACAGGTACGGTAGCCCTGGTCATGATGATTTCGCTATAACGCCTCGCTTCGATGACTTGCTCAAGACCCGCGGCGAGTGCAAGCAAGGTTTTACCGGTTCCAGCCTGACCGAGCAATGAGACAAAGTCAACTTGGGGGTCCATTAATAAATTCATCGCAAAGTTTTGTTCACGATTTCTCGCGGTGATACCCCACACAGCATGCTTGGGATGACCGTAATCGCGAAGCGTTTGCAAAACTGCACGCCGACCGACAATTTCTCGAACAATCGCATGAAGCGTTTGCGTGCCTTCGATATAAATATACTCGTTGATTCGCAATGACGGTACGAGCGGACCCTGAATGCGATAAAAAGTATATCCAGACTGCTGCCAAGATTCGACCCCTTTGCCGTGGCTTTCCCAGAAGTCTGCGGGAAGCG
Source organism: Burkholderiaceae bacterium (assembly GCA_900299025.1). Classification (GTDB taxonomy): domain Bacteria; phylum Pseudomonadota; class Gammaproteobacteria; order Burkholderiales; family Burkholderiaceae_E; genus UBA3064. The sequence continues at coordinate 39,119 of OMIE01000129.1, read as the reverse complement.
CAGTCATGCCCGAGTACAGCAAGTCGGTGTCTTCTAGCACCTGGTCGTTGAGATAGTCCTCGGCAGTCAGGCCAAGCGCGCGCGCTTTAATGCGCATATTGATGTCTTTGGATACCAAGACCACCTGGCGATCACTTCGCGAAGCTTGCAGGCTTTTCACAACGCCAAGAATTTGATTGTCTGCTTTGCCCTCTGGCAATCCGGCAGGCAGATCAAACTTTAGGCCTTGGGTTTGAATCAAAAGCTTGCCGCTCGCATCACTGTTTCCTAAGGCATCGAGCGACATGCCCAAGGCTGGATCACTGCCTGCTGCCTGCATTAATTGATCAAGGCTGCGACTGATTTGCCTGGCGTGTCTGGATACCTCGGACATGCCTTTTTTATGTGCATCGAGCTCCTCAAGCGTAATCATCGGCAGGTAAACGTCGTGCTCGTCAAATCGGAACAAACTTGAAGGATCGTGTAGCAAGACATTGGTGTCGAGCACGAATAATCGACTAGCGCTTGCTTTAGCCTTCTTTCGCCTACCGCTTACGGTTTTAGCAGGCGTAGACTTTTCGGCAAGATCAGCCCCCTGAAGTAGGCTTGGTGCGGGCGCTGGTGCTTGCGTCGTTATGGCTTCGGCGGTTTGCCAAGTGACTGGACTGATTTCATCGGCTTGAGCGGATTGAGCGTTTGCTGCCTCATCGATCGCGCCATCTTTTTTCCGTGAGGTTTGTTTACGTTGCTTTGCGATCGTTTCCAAATCAATCAAGGTAGCGGGCTTGCGTGGGGCAGGTGGCAGCGGCATGGATTTGGCCTTGTTGAATATTTGCGTTGGCTCAACGAGCTAGCTTGCTTGGCTAGGTGATTAGCGAGTTTGGGACAATGGTCTAGTGACCTTTGACAAATTCCAGAACCTCAGTCACATGACCCGGGATTTTGACGCCGCGCCAGGCCTTAAGTAGTTTGCCTTGTTGGCTTATCACAAAGGTAGAACGTTCTATGCCGCGGACGGGTTTGCCGTACATCATTTTATTTTTCATCACACCGAACTGAGTACAAAGCGCCTCGGAAGGGTCAGAAATCAACGCAAAGGGCAATTCATACTTTTTCTTGAAGTTTTCGTGAGACTTCAATGAGTCGCGTGAAACACCCACAACCATCGCACCAGCACTTAAAAAAGCCTCGTGCTGATCGCGAAAATCGACGCTTTGGGTCGTGCAACCAGGGGTGTTGTCCTTGGGATAGAAATACAAAACAAGCGTTTGCTTTAGATCAGCCAAAGAAAAACGACCTGCCGTTGAGTCTGCTTCGAAGGGGCTTATAAGGTCACCGGCGCTTGGGCTTATTGGTTCAGACATCGTTGGATTCACTCGCAAAAAAGGAGAAGTTAGAGTTCATGGTTTTGAGGCGTACACGCCCTAATACAATGGGTAGACGGCGGCTAATGATTGGAACGCACGCTCATGCCTGCATGGGCAATAAAGCCGCTAAGACTTTGCGGCCTTCCGCCATCAAGATGTTGTAGGTTCGGCAGGCTGCGGGGGTCGCCATACATTCGACGCCTATGCCTTGACTTGATACCTGGCTTATGAGTCTTGGGTGCAAAAACCGTTGCTGCGCACCTGTGCCCACAATCACCAGATCGGGTTTGGCTTCAATCATGAGTTCAAAGTCCTCGGCTTTAATGTCTTGCCAGTGTTGCGGACGCCAGCCTTGAAGCATGCCTTCGGGCATGACAAGCAGGCTTCCCTCGGTTGTCTGCGCATTGACCGCAATCCAACGATCGCCATAACCAGTAATCGTATGTAATGACGCTGCTTGATGTTCTTGGAGTTTCATAGGGCTGCTTGGTGTTTTCTTTGCTTGCCTACCATGTCATAGGCGCATGATGCCGGAAGGATTCATACGGAAATGTTACATTCGTCGACTCTAGAACCGCTCCTTTGCCCGAACATCATGACGCCTTCTCGAGAATTTTCGCGCATACAGCGCCTGCCGCCCTATGTCTTCAACATCACGGGCGAGCTCAAAATGGCTGCTCGCCGTCGAGGCGAAGACATTATCGATTTAAGTATGGGAGATCCTGATGGCGCTACGCCTCAACATATTATCGACAAGCTTGTTGAAGCCTCACAAAAGCCCCACACCCATGGTTATTCGGTATCGCGTGGTATCCCGAGGCTAAGAAAGGCGATCGCTGACTGGTATGAGCGCCGTTATGAGGTGCATTTAGACCCTGATACTGAAGCGATTGTCACGATTGGCTCCAAGGAAGGGTTGGCCCATTTGATGCTCGCAACGCTTGACCGTGGCGATACCGTCATCGTGCCGAATCCGAGTTATCCCATTCATATTTACGGGGCGGTGATCGCTGGGGCAGAGACCTTATCGGTCCCCATGCTGCCCGAGGTTGATTTCCTAGTAGAACTCGAACACACATTACGCAAGGCTGTAAAAAAGCCCAAGCTGATGATCCTGGGTTTTCCGAGTAACCCGACGGCTCAATGCGTTGACCTGGCCTTTTTTGAAAAGGTTGTGTCGCTGGCGCGTGAATTCAATGTGATGATTGTTCACGATTTGGCCTATGCGGATATTGTTTTTGACGGCTATCGAGCACCTTCAATTCTGGAAGTGCCTGGTGCTCGAGAGGTCGCCGTCGAGTCCTTTACCATGAGTAAAAGTTATAACATGGCAGGGTGGCGGATTGGGTTCATGGTGGGCAATGCCGAAATGATCGCAGCGCTGGCGCGCATAAAAAGCTATCACGATTACGGCGCTTTCACGCCGATTCAAGTAGCCTCGATTGCTGCCCTTGATGGTCCGCAGGAATGTGTTCACGAGGTATGCGCCAAGTATCGTATGCGACGAGATGTGCTCGCTAAGGGGCTCAATGAAGCAGGATGGCAGGTCGATTCACCAAAGGCGTCGATGTATATCTGGGCGCGTATTCCGGAGGTGTTCCGGGCAGAGGGCTCGCTAGAGTTCGCAAAGCGACTACTGAGCGAGGCAAAGGTCGCCGTGTCGCCAGGGATCGGCTTTGGCGAGCTGGGCGATGAATATGTTCGTTTCGCCTTGATTGAGAATGAACAACGCATTCGCCAGGCTGTGCGTGGGATTCGCGAACTTTTGCGTGGTGATGCGCAGTCAGTCAGCGTTTAATACATAGGAAGTCGAGATGAAAAATCTTCGCGTTGGATTACTCGGCGTCGGAACGGTCGGGGGTGGCAGCTTCGAGGTCCTTTGGCGCAATCAGCACGAAATTACCCGTCGTGCAGGTTGTGAAATCCGGATTACCAGGGTCGCCGATATGGATCTTGCCAAGGCAAAAGCGCTGGTGGGTGATCGTGCGGAAGTTTGTGACGATGGCTTTTCGATCGTCAATGATCCCGACATCGACGTGGTGATTGAACTCGTGGGCGGTTATGGCGTCGCTAAATCGTTGGTACTTGGCGCAATTGAGCAAGGCAAACATGTGGTGACGGCAAATAAAGCTTTGCTTGCAGTGCATGGCGATGAAATTTTTGCAGCGGCAAGAAAGAAGGACGTGATACTCGCTTATGAGGCAGCTGTTGCGGGGGGGATACCAATTATTAAGGCCTTGCGCGAGGGCTTAACAGCCAACCGTATTGAGTGGATTGCGGGAATTATTAACGGTACAACCAACTTCATTTTGTCGGAGATGCGCGAGAAGGGCTTGCCCTTTACCGAAGTCTTAAAGCAGGCTCAGGCGCTAGGCTATGCAGAGGCTGATCCAAGTTTTGACATTGAAGGTATTGATGCCGGACACAAGATCAGCTTGCTAGCCTCAATCGCCTTTGGCATTCCGGTGCAATTCAATCGGGCCCATATTGAAGGCATCACCAACTTGCAAGCTGAAGATATTCGCTATGCCGGGCAACTCGGTTATCGAATTAAGTTGCTTGGCATAACAAGACGGCGCCCTGAAGGCGTCGAGTTGCGGGTACATCCCACATTGATCCCAGCCAAGCGCTTAATTGCTTCGGTCGAAGGAGCAATGAATGCAGTCTGGGTGAAAGCTGATGCTGTTGGCCACACCATGTATTACGGAAAGGGGGCGGGTGCCGAGCCAACAGCGTCCGCGGTGATCGCTGATCTTGTTGATGTGGCACGTGCGTTTGCAGTGCCTGCGGGCCTTAGGGTTCCGAGTCTTGCGTTTCAAGCGGATGCGGTCATCGATACTGCCGTCTTAGCCCGCGAGCACATTGAATCGGCTTACTATGTGCGGCTTAGGGTTGAAGATCAACCTGGCGTGCTTGCTGATATCACCAGGATATTGGCTGATGGCGGTATCTCGCTTGATGCGGTCCTGCAGCGCGAGCCCGATGCAGGCGAACACCAAACAGATGTTATTTTGCTGACGCATCGTTGCATCGAATCAGCAGTTGATCAAGCGATCACTATGATCGAAGCCCTGCCCACGGTGCTGTCCTCAGCAATCCGTTTGCGTCTTGAGGACCTTGACTAAGCCATGCGCTATTTATCAACCCGAGGCGGCATGACGCCGAGCAGCTTTGAAGACATCCTACTCGGTGGTTTGGCGCCTGATGGCGGATTAGTGGTGCCAGAAGCTTACCCGCGTTGCGACCCCACGCTGATTGAGTCTTGGCGGGGTCTTACGTATGCAGAGCTGGCCTTTGCAATTCTCAAGCTTTATGTCAGCGATTGGCCTGAGAGCAGTCTTCGTGCGTTGATCGATAAAAGTTATACCTTGATGGCTTTTGGAACGCGCGAGGTGACACCACTAAAAACACTCGATGAGCAGTACTGCTTGCTTCGCCTCTCAAATGGCCCAAGTCTTGCGTTTAAAGATATAGCGATGCAACTGCTTGGCAACTTGTTTGAATATGTCTTGCTAAAACGCGGCGAGCATTTAAACATTCTAGGCGCTACATCAGGCGACACAGGTAGCGCAGCAGAATATGCCATGCGAGGAAAGCGTGGTGTGCGTGTCTTCATGCTTTCGCCCGATGGGAAGATGAGTCGGTTTCAGACAGCACAAATGTTCTCGTTATTAGATAATAATATTTTTAACATAGCACTTGATGGCGTCTTTGATGATGCGCAAGATCTTGTCAAGGCAGTCTCTGCTGACTTGGTGTTCAAGGATCGCTACGCCATAGGAACTGTGAATTCGATCAATTGGGCTCGTGTGCTTGCTCAGGTTGTTTACTATTTCAAAGGCTATTTTGCCGCGACCAAAGCAGTGCCTACTGATCGCGTCGATTTGCATACCGATGTATCGAAGCCGCAGGAAGTGTCATTTAGTGTTCCGTCGGGTAACTTCGGCAACATTCTAGCGGGCCATATTGCAAGGCAAATGGGTTTGCCGATTCGCCGATTGGTGCTGGCAACCAATGAAAACAATGTACTTGACGAATTTTTTAAGACCGGACGATATCGCCCGCGTTTAAGTCAGGAAACCCGTCAAACAACTTCTCCATCGATGGACATATCGAAGGCATCGAATTTTGAACGGTTTATGTTTGATCTCCTTGATCGAGACCCAGAGCAAACAAGAAACCTGTGGGCCAAGATCGATGAACAAGGGTACTTTGATGTCGCTGGTGACCCCCGCTGGCAAATGCAGGTCGAGCGCTTTGGCATGGTCTCTGGATCAAGTTCACATCGCTTAAGACTAGAAACAATCCGTCAGTTTTATCATCGGTATGGCGAAGTGATCGACCCCCACACAGCCGATGGGGTGGCCGTGGCGAAAGCCTATGCCGAACCCGGCATTCCCATGATTTGCCTCGAGACAGCCCAGCCTGCTAAATTTCCAGACACGATTGTGGAGGCTTTGGGTCATGCTCCCTCAGTCCCCGCTGGCTTTCAAGAGCTATCCCAACGTCCGCAGCGTTTTTGTCGCATGCCCAGGGATCTAGCGATGCTCAAGTCCTATATCCGCAGTCACGCCCCCGCGCGTTAGGAGCCAGGCGCCATGCTTAGCTTAGAAGACGCTTTATCGCAGCTATTGGCTTTGGCCGAGCCGGTTGCTGATGAAGAAGAGGTCGACACCATCGAGGCGGACGGTCGTGTGCTTGCTTGTGATCAGATCTCGAGCATGAATGTGCCACCCATGGACAACACGCAAATGGATGGCTATGCTTTAAATAGCGAAGATCTCAAGGCTGGCTATGGATTTGAGGTGAGTCAACGCATACCGGCAGGCCATATGGCCGATTCACTCAAGAAGGGCACGATCGCCCGAGTCTTTACCGGCGCTTTCATTCCTGAGGGCGCTGACGCTGTGGTGATGCAAGAGCAAACCCGCGTTGACGGTGAAAAGGTGTTGATTTTGAATCCGCCTAAAGTTGGCGATTGGATTCGTCGCGCTGGCGAGGATATCCGTGCTGGGGATTGCATTCTTGCGAAGGGCGAGCGCCTGAGGCCTCAATCACTTGGGTTGGCAGCCTCGGTAGGTCTGGCAAGACTACAGGTTTATCGACGGGTTAGGGTGGGCTGCTTTTTTACCGGCGATGAACTGACGATGCCAGGAGAGCCTCTGAAACCTGGATCGATCTATAATTCAAATCGTTTTGTTTTGGTTAATATGTTGCGGCGACTCGGCTGCGAGGTCGAGGATCTCGGCATCATTGCAGACAAATTCGAGGAAACCCGGGCCGCTTTGCGCCGTGCAGCCGATCGCTGTGATTTGATCGTCACCTCTGGTGGCATGTCTGTTGGCGAAGAGGATCATGTCAAGCCTGCAGTCGAAGCTGAGGGTGTTTTGCGGGCGTGGCAGATTGCGATCAAACCTGGTAAGCCCCTTGCATGGGGCAAGATTCAACGGCCAGGACACGAAGCGCATTTCATCGGTCTGCCAGGCAATCCTGTATCAAGCTTCGTGACCTTCTTACTTTTTGTGCAGCCCTTCATCATGAAACTTCAAGGGCAGCGCGACTGGGTGATGAAGGCCATACCGATGCGGGCGGATTTCGATTGGCTTAAGCCCGACAAAAGGTGTGAGTTTTTACGGGTGAGGGTAAATGCCCAGGGTGGGATTGAGCGATTCCCCAATCAGAGTTCAGGTGTTCTAAGCTCGACAGTATGGGGTGATGGTCTTGCCGAGATTCAACCCCATACGGTGGTTCGTCAAGGTGAGATGATCCCCTTTTATAGTTTTAACCATTGGTACGGTGAACTTTGATGCTCGTGCATATGCGTTATTTCGCATCGCTTCGCGAGGCGATCGGTATAGAAGCAGAAACGATTTCGCTACCACAAGGTGTTGAAGACTTACAGGGATTACGGCGTTTTCTGGCGGCTCGTGGTGACGTCTGGTCTGAGGCTTTCGCTGAGGACAAGGCCTTGCGTGCGGCAATCAATCAAGAGCTTGTCAAAGCGAGTGCATCTCTGAAGGATCAAGCTGAAGTTGCCTTTCTCCCCCCAGTGACCGGCGGTTGAGTGTGAGTGCGCCAGCGCTAAGGGTGGTGGTCCAGCAAGAAGACTTCAAACTCGATGACCTCCTTGCACAGATGCGCCATGGCCGGCCTCAAATCGGCGCGATTGCCTGTTTTATTGGTACGGTCCGCGACCTTAACCAGGGCGATACCGTCAGTTCAATGTTTCTAGAACACTACCCGGGTATGACCGAACGAAGTCTTGAGGCGATCGCCCAAAAGGCTATCGAGCGCTGGAAACTCGAATCGGTTTCGATTGTCCATCGCGTGGGCTTACTTAAACCGCTTGATCAAATCGTAGCTGTGGTAACTGCAAGTGCGCATCGCCAGGACGCCTTTGAGTCTTGTCAGTTTGTGATGGATTTTTTGAAAACTGAGGCGCCGTTCTGGAAAAAAGAGCAAGTGGCTGACCAGCCGCGCTGGGTACAAGCGCGAGCCTCCGATGATGAGGCCCGCGACCGCTGGCTTTAACAAGCTCCCAAGTGAGTGCTGGCTTTAACGAGCCCCCGACTGACTGCTGGCTCTAACGCGCTCCAAACCTCACTTTGCCAAAGACGTCCTTGTATTGCGCCGGGTTTGAGCGCCAGTATTGACGGGGTGCCGCGATGCTCGCATCCAGCTCCGCGGCTGCTTTCCAAGCCCAGTGTGGATCCCACAAAAAGCCGCGACCAAGTGCCACCATATCGGCCTGTTTGTTTGCAATGATTGCCTCGGCTTGCTTGGCCTCAGTGATGAGGCCAACTGCGATAACTGGGATTTGGACGACGGCCTTGATGGCTTCAGCAAACGCGACCTGATAGCCAGGACCCAACTTGATTTGTTGAGCCCTCGAAACACCGCCTGAGGACACGTCGATCCAATCGGCACCAACATATTCAAGTCGCTTGGCAAATTCGCATGCATCTGCAATGTCCCAACCCGAACCCTCAACCCAATCGGTGGCCGACAAGCGTAATCCCATCGGTTTATGGGCAGGCCAGGCGGCACGCATGGCAGTAAAGAGCTGCAGCGGGAAGCGCATTCTGTTTTCAAGCGATCCGCCGTAGGCGTCTTGTCTTTGGTTGGCAACGGGCGACAAAAATTCATGGAGCAGATAGCCATGGGCTGCATGAAGCTCGATCGCATCAAAGCCCAGCCGCTCGGCTCTTGCGACGGTTGCCAAAAAGGCCTCCGTCAAGCTTCTGAGTTGGGCGAGCGATAGCTCATGGGGAACGGTTTCGCCCTCCATGTGGGCGATCGGCGATGGCCCCAAGGTTTGCCATCCACCCTGGTGAAGCCCAACGATTTGCCCGCCCTCCCAAGGTCTTGCGCTTGAGGCCTTCCTGCCAGCATGACCGATCTGAATCGCCATTTTTGCAGCTGAGGTGGCACGGATACTTTGCAGAACCGATGCCATCGCTGCCTCGGTACGATCATCCCACAGACCAACACAACCATGGGTAATGCGACCTTCTGGCGTGGGCGAGGTTGCTTCAACCATCACCAGACCTGCGCCGCTTTGCGCCATTTGTCCAAGGTGCACACGATGCCATTCCTGCATGGCACCTTCAAGCGCCGAGTATTGGCACATCGGCGACACCATCACTCGATTGCTAAGGCTAAGTTCACGTAGTTGAATTGGGGAAAAAAGTTTACTCATGGGGTCTTTATGTTTTGGGTTTGAGTTGGACAGCTTGGTTTGTTTTGGGTGCCTGCAAATGCTAGTTCGCGCGTTGGTCGATGGCTTGAAGTGTTGCAATGCAGCCCCATATCTAAGCCTAATGATACTGATTTGGGAAAACTAGCCATGCGTATTGACAAGTTAACGACACAGCTACAGCAAGCCCTGGCGGAGGCGCAAAGCCTTTGTATTGCCCAGGATCATCCCTACATCGAACCGGCCCATGTGGTGCTAGCCCTGCTTCAGCAGCCTGAGGGCTCAGGAAAGGCCCTGCTTGAGCGAGCCGGAGCGCGCATACCTGCGCTAAAGACCGGGCTCGAGGGCATTTTGTCCCGCATCGCGAAAGTACAAGGCAACGACGGCCAAGTGCAGATCGGCCGCGAACTTGCACAAGCCCTAAATCTTGCCGAAAAAGAAGCTGGCAGGCGCGGCGATCATTACATCGCCTCGGAGATGCTCTTGCTTGCCTTTATGGAAAAAGATGGCCTTGGCGAGTGTGGCAAGGCCCTACGCGAATCGGGACTGAGCCGCGCTTCGCTGGAATCGGCCATACAAGCGCTTCGGGGTGGTCAAGCTGTGCAATCACCCGAAGCCGAGGGTCAGCGCGAGGCGCTCAAGAAATACACGGTCGATCTGACTGAGCGCGCAAGGCAGGGCAAACTCGATCCAGTGATTGGCAGGGATGATGAAATCCGTCGTGCGATTCAAATTTTACAACGTCGCACAAAAAATAATCCCGTGTTGATCGGTGAGCCAGGTGTAGGGAAAACTGCCATTGTCGAGGGTTTGGCTCAACGCATTCATTCGGGCGAAGTACCGGAGTCCTTGAAAGATAAGCGAGTGCTTGTCTTGGATTTAGCTGCCCTGCTAGCGGGTGCCAAGTACCGTGGCGAATTCGAAGAGCGCTTAAAGGCAGTTCTTAAGGATATAGCAGCCGATGCCGGTCGGACCATTATGTTTATCGATGAGATACACACCATGGTTGGTGCCGGGAAAGCCGAAGGGGCGATGGATGCGGGCAATATGCTCAAGCCTGCACTCGCTCGCGGTGAACTTCATTGTATCGGTGCTACGACGCTTGATGAGTATCGCAAGTACATTGAAAAAGATGCAGCGCTTGAGCGACGCTTTCAAAAAGTTCTCGTTGGCGAGCCTTCAGTCGAGGCAACGATTGCCATTCTTCGTGGTTTGCAAGAACGATATGAAGTGCATCACGGTGTGGAAATCACCGACCCAGCGATTGTGGCTGCTGCTGAGCTTTCAAATCGCTATATCACCGATCGATTCCTGCCCGATAAGGCGATCGATCTAATTGACGAGGCGGCGGCTCGTATCAAAATGGAGATCGATTCAAAACCTGAGTCGATGGATAAGCTCGATCGTCGAATTATTCAGCTCAAGATCGAGCGCGAAGCCGTGCGCAAGGAAAGCGATGACTCATCGCGCAAGCGTCTCGATTTGATCGAAGAGGAGATCATCAAGCTTGAGCGCGAATACGCAGACTTGGATGAGATCTTGAAGGCGGAGAAAGCAGCTGTTCAAGGCTCAGCGCAAATAAAGGCTGAGATTGACAAGTTACGGCTCGAGATGGCTGAACTGCAAAGGCGAGGCCAGTTCGATAGGCTTGCCGAGATTCAGTACGGGAGACTGCCCGATCTTGAGGGGCGCCTCAAGGCTGCTGCCGATGCTGAAAAGCATGCTGCGCGTGACGGTCAAGGCAGGCCAAGGCTGCTGCGAACCGCCGTCGGTGCTGAGGAAATCGCTGAGGTTGTGTCGCGCGCAACCGGCATTCCGGTTGCCAAAATGATGCAAGGTGAGCGCGAGAAACTGCTTCAAATGGAGTCGGTCCTCCATCGTCGAGTGGTCGGCCAGGACGAGGCAGTGCGTCTTGTATCTGATGCGATACGGCGCTCAAGAGCCGGACTCTCTGACCCTCGAAAACCCTATGGTTCTTTTTTATTCCTTGGCCCAACAGGCGTGGGCAAAACCGAACTCACCAAGGCATTAGCGGGCTTTTTGTTTGACAGCGAGGACCATCTGATTCGACTCGACATGAGCGAGTTTATGGAGAAGCACTCGGTCGCCCGATTAATTGGTGCGCCTCCAGGCTATGTGGGTTATGACGAGGGCGGCTATCTGACCGAAGCCGTTCGAAGAAAGCCCTATGCCGTTATTCTTTTTGATGAAATGGAGAAGGCCCATCCTGATGTGTTCAATATTTTGTTACAAGTTCTTGACGATGGCCGATTAACCGATGGGCAGGGGCGTACCGTTGATTTTCGCAACACAGTCATCGTGATGACTTCAAATCTCGGTTCCCATGATTTGCAAAGGCTGTCGGCAGAAGGCAAGCACCAAGAGGATATTCGCGATGCAGTGCTCCATGAGGTGCGCCGTCACTTCAGGCCCGAATTCATTAACCGGATCGACGAGATGGTTGTCTTCCATCCGCTTGATGCCAGGCATATTGAATCGATCGCTGCGGTCCAACTCGCTTTGCTTGAGCAACGTCTTGCGGCGCGTGATATGGCAATGACCGTCAGCGATGAGGCCTTAGCCGAGATCGCTAGGGTCGGTTTCGACCCACTTTACGGCGCACGACCCTTGAAGCGAGCAATCCAGCAACATATTGAAAATCCTGTTGCGCGTCTTGTGCTTGAAGGTCGCTATGGACCGAAGGATGTCATTCCGATTGATTTTCGCAACGGTCAGTTTGTCTTCGAAAGGGTCGTCCATTAAGGCCTTGACACATAAAAGTCACAACATAGTCCTCAGAAGTGGTCTAGACTTCGGGCTCGCTCTCCGTGCTTGGTAAACATCTTGCTCAAGCATGTTTTCGGTGCCTTTGTAGGCATCTGGCTTTGAAAGGGTCAGTCCATGAAGTTTCGCTTTCCTGTGGTGATTATTGATGAGGACTGGCGTTCGGATTCAGCCAGTGGGCTTGGTATTAGGGCACTTGCCAAGGCACTCGAAGAGCAGCAGATGGAAGTCGTCGGTGGCTTTACTTATGTCGACGTCGGTATGGTGGCCAATCAAGCGGCGCGCGCTTCAGCCTTTATTGTTTCGATTGACGACGAAGAGATCAACGAAGATGGCAACGAAAGCACCGCCATCATTGACTTGCGAAAGTTTATCGCTGAGACGAGGCGCCGAAACGCTGATATTCCGATCTTCCTCTTTGGCGAAACCCGTACCTCAAGGCATATTCCCAATGACATATTGAAAGAGCTTCATGGCTTTATTCACATGTTTGAGGACACGCCGGAGTTTGTAGCTCGATACATTATCCGGGAATGTAATAATTATTTAAATTCGCTTGCGCCTCCTTTCTTTAAGGCGCTGGTCAACTATGCCAACGATGGTTCTTATTCGTGGCACTGTCCCGGTCACTCGGGTGGTGTCGCATTTTTGAAGAGTCCCGTAGGGCAGATGTTTCACCAGTTTTTTGGTGAAAACATGTTGCGGGCGGATGTTTGTAATGCGGTCGACGAACTTGGGCAACTACTTGATCATACGGGCCCAGTTGCTGCAGCAGAGGCTAATGCGGCACGCATATTTAATACGGATCATTTGTTTTTTGTAACAAATGGTACGTCGACTTCGAACAAAATTGTTTGGCACGCCAATGTCGGGAGTGATGATGTGGTGGTGGTCGACAGAAACTGCCATAAATCGGTGCTACATGCTTTGATGATGACGGGCACCATACCAATTTTTATGCAGCCCACTCGCAATCACCTCGGCATCATTGGTCCGATTCCGCAGGAAGAATTTTCCCCAGAGCGGATAAAGCAGAAAATTCAAAACAACCCTTTGGTTAAGGATAAACAAGCGAAACCAAGAATATTGACCATTACTCAGTCGACTTATGATGGCATTATTTATAACGTAGAAACCATTAAACAAACCTTAGGCGACTACATCGACAATCTCCACATCGATGAGGCTTGGTTGCCGCACGCTGTTTTCCATCCTTTTTATCACGAGTTCCATGCAATCGGGCCGAACCGGCCGCGCTCGCAACAGGCGATGGTTTATGCCACCCAGTCAACGCATAAATTGCTTGCAGGCTTATCGCAGGCATCGCAAATTCTTGTGCAGGACTCAGAGCAGCGCAAACTTGACGAGTTTCGCTTCAATGAAGCCTTCTTGATGCATACGTCGACATCTCCCCAATACGCCATCATCGCGTCTTGTGATGTGGCCTCGGCAATGATGGAGCCGCCAGGTGGTACGGCATTGGTTGAGGAGTCTATTTTCGAATCGCTTGAGTTTCGACGGGCGATGCGGAAAGTCGACGATGAGTTTGGCGATTCGTGGTGGTTCAAAGTCTGGGGACCCGATGTTCTCGCAGCGAATGGCGTTGGAAGCCGCGATCAGTGGGTTTTACATTCTGAAGAGGCTTGGCATGGTTTTGGCAGCCTATCGAGCGGCTTCAATATGCTTGATCCGATCAAGGCGACCATCGTCACTCCCGGGCTTGATATCACGGGGCGTTTTGGTCAATGGGGCATTCCGGCAGCATTGGTCACCAAGTATTTGGCTGAACATGGCGTCGTGGTTGAAAAAACCGGCCTCTACTCCTTCTTCGTGATGTTTACGATTGGCATCACGAAGGGCCGTTGGAACAGCCTTGTAACCGAGTTGCAGCAATTTAAAGCCGATTACGACCAAAATCAGCCCTTGTGGCGTGTGATGCCAGAGTTTGTCGCCAAGTATCCGCGCTACGAGCGTGTGGGCTTGCGTGATCTGGCAGCCCAAATTCACGAGGCCTACCGCAGCCACGATGTTGCGCGAGTAACTACCGAAATGTATTTGTCGGACATGGAACCCGTCATGAAGCCTTCGGTTGCTTTCGAGCACTTAGCACATCGCAAAGTTGATCGTGTACCGATTGACGATCTCGAAGGCCGTGTGACGACGATGTTGCTCACCCCTTACCCCCCAGGGATTCCCTTATTGATACCGGGCGAGCGCTTTAACCGAACCATTGTTGAATTTTTGCAATTTGCCAGAGCGTTCAATGAGAAATTGCCTGGATTCGATACCGATGTGCACGGTTTGGTGAGGCAGGGCAGCGATTATTTCGTCGACTGTGTGAAGCGCTAAGCTGGCTTTGTGAAGCCTTGATATGCGGTTGCCGAAGTACCAAGACCGATCTAGTCGGCCTGGGTGTCGGTTCGACCGGTTTTCTCCTCGGTCTGCGTCGTATGGGTAGGATTTTGCGAGGTCTTAGGGTCGCTCACAACAAGACGGGTGCCACTTAATCGGTCATAGAGTGACTGTCGATCGGCATCGACAAAACACCAGGCAAGGGGCAGCAGGGCGAGCAGGAAAAACGCAGGATGGACTTTTGCTGCGAGCGCCAGCGGTAGCAGCCCCAATACCCCTGCAACGATGAATCGGGCCATCGCTCTGAGCGAACTGATCGGCTTGTTTTGCCTATCGACGATTAACAGTGCAACGGTTTTCATCGGCAGACTGCGTCGTCCCAGACTCCAAAACCAGGTGAAATAAAGTCCGAGCAAGAGCATCAGAAACCATTGGAAGAGATCGCGTAAGACGCCTGGGTGGCCTTGAAAACGCAAAAGTGCCGAAAAAGCGTAACCGAAGAAAAAAAGCACGCCAAAGAGCATGATGCCTTCGTAAACCATGCTCATGAAGCGTCGCCAAATCCCGGCAGACTGCAGCTCGGGGGGCGCTACTGCCTCTGAACTCATGGCGTAGGTTTGCCGTGACGATCCAGTGCTGGTAGTGGGCGCGCTGCCTCCTTGGCAAGCGGGGTGGCGGCTCCAGCATGCCGAGCTGCAGTGCTCGCCGTTTGACCCGCTGCGCGAAGTACCGCACGCTGCTCAGGTGTCAATTCGCGATACCGTTCCCAAAGTGCTTGCAGTTGACCCTCGCTGAGTTTTGAGTCGTTGAGTTTTTGAGCCAGCCTGAAATTTTCACGCGCTGCCTGACGCTGATGAGGCGTGAGGGTGGACCATTGCTTCATCCGGTCTTGGGCTTGGTCCTGCGCGGCCAGCGGCATTTTGGGTAACTGACTTGCAAGTTGCATCCAGGCATACCGGTCAGCTGAGGGGAGCTCATGCCACACGTTTGCAAGCGGCTTGAGCCAATTTTTTTGTGTTGATTGAAGCGCAGGCCAGTCGGGGGCATGGCGGTTAGGGGACTGAGCGGTTTGAGCTGCCAAGGCCTGTTGTTGCGCTTTGCGTCGCACTTGCAGATCTTGTATGGCTTGGCGAATGGCCACTTGAAGCGCTTCCGCATCTGCATCGACGCTCGAAGCGCTGCTTGCGTCCCCCGCGGGTTTATCGTCGCCCGCTTGCTGGGAAAAGCTCGTCGAGGTGGCGGGGTCGTGGGCCGCGCTTTCCTGCTTTAAAGCCGATTGCCGACCCAGCACGTCTCGCACGGCTTCGACGTTTTGCATCTGGGCGAGCGCCATGTTCTGGTTGCTGATGAATGCAAGACCTACCGCAAGGCCCAGGCTTTTCACTCGATGCTTCATGAGCCTGAAGACTCTTTTGATGCTTCTGCTTCCGCCGGGGCTTCGTCTGAGGCAGTATCGTCAACAGCCCCGTCGCTGTCTAACCCGTGGACCGTCACGTTGCGCAAAAACACCGCAAAACCCCTGTCAGCGTAGGCGTCGAGCGGCAAATCGTCGGTGAGCAAGCGTGCGTCAGTTTCACCTTCGCGCATGAACACCTGAACTTCTGCTTCGTCCATCGCGAATTGAAGGCTTGCTAGCACAAGGGCGACGAGCGCGGCAGCCAGCAAGCGCTCGAGCCAACTCGAGTTGCCAAACCAGCGCTCCAAGCGACCAAGAAGCGGGTTTTTTGTGCTTGATTCAAGTCTGCGAGCGGCTTTTTGAGCGTAGCCGATCGTCATGGCAGCGCCACCCGAGCCAATGCTCAGTGCTTCTCGTGCGCCGGCCACCGAAAGCTGGCTTGAGGATCGGGGGATGGCATGAACCGCTTTACGCCTTGCGACAAGCAGCCGGTCTCTCGTGGACTTACTCAGTCCACGGCCCGAATCGCTCTGAAGACCATCGTCTAAGAGTCGTCGGAATTCCTGGTGCGAGGGCGTTGGCATGCTTGGCTTTAGGTGCGTGGTCGTTTGGCTTGTAGGACTCGTTTCAGTTCATATCGATCATTGCCACATCGGTGGCGGCTAGGGCTTTAGGGATTGGAGCATGCCAGAAAGGCTCTGTACAGCCCGCGAGCAATGGGTTTTTACACTACCTTCCGAACAACCCATCACCTGCGCCGTCTCGTGAACATCCAACCCTTCCCAATAACGCAGCAAGAAGGCTTCTCGTTGACGCG
This sequence comes from Burkholderiaceae bacterium, assembly GCA_900299025.1. GTDB lineage: Bacteria > Pseudomonadota > Gammaproteobacteria > Burkholderiales > Burkholderiaceae_E > UBA3064. The sequence goes on along the minus strand of OMIE01000129.1, from coordinate 22,728 downwards.
CGGGTAGTTTTTGCAGTGCGCGCTCCATTAAATCAAGACTTTGTTGCCGATTGACTGTGGTTTCGGCGCTTTCGGCGACGTAGCCAGAACTAGCGGCCATGGCATCGAGCAAGTCACCCTCACTGGGCTCATGATCGCTGTCTTGCTCGCCAGGTCCGCGCAAATTACCGACCAGGCTCACCCAAAGATTGCGCACGCGGCTGCGACGGAAGTAATCCCGGATGGTGTTTTGAAGGACGCGTTGGAACAACAAAGGCCATTCGGCGCTGGGGCTATCGGCATAATGCTGTGCTAGTTTCATCATGCTGTCTTGCACGATATCGAGCGCTTGATCCTCATCGCGTACTGCGTACAAGGCAGTCTTAAAGGCGCGCTGCTCCACCGAAGCGAGAAAGGCATCGAGTTCCTGGCGGATACGCGAATGAGCATCTGACATGGCCCGCGATGCTAGCGCATTTGCTCGGCTTATTGCAGCGCAGTACACTGGCGGGCTTTGGTGAAGCTCACAAGCAGCGCTTAAACACGACAGCTCCCGTAAACGCCACAAGCCTTACCCGGGAGCGTCCGATCAACCTCACGGGCCTGGCTCTAAGGTCTGCGTCATGGGCGGTTACCCCGCACAGGCGCCGACGGGTCGGAGACGCCGGATTTTGAAAGGATGAGAAGTTTATGGAATTAACTGGCGCAGAAATTGTCTGCCGTTGTCTCGAAGAAGAAGGGATCAAGCACTTATTTGGCTATCCCGGAGGCGCGGTTCTTTATATTTACGATGAGATTTACAAGCAAAAAGCCTTCGAACACATTTTAGTTCGGCACGAACAGGCAGCGGTCCACGCCGCAGATGCCTACGCAAGAAGTACCCAAACCGTTGGGGCTTGCATCGTCACCAGCGGCCCTGGCCTCACCAATGCAGTTACTGGCATTGCGACGGCCTATATGGATTCGATTCCAATGGTCATTATTTCCGGGCAGGTACCCACCCATGCAATTGGGGAAGATGCTTTCCAGGAGTGCGATGCGATCGGAATTACAAGGCCTTGTGTTAAGCATAATTTCTTAGTGCGAGATGTCAAAGATTTAGCCGCAACATTTGCCAAAGCTTTTCACATCGCGCGTTCGGGGCGCCCAGGCCCTGTATTGATCGATATTCCCAAGGATGTCACGCGCAACAAATGTAAGTTTCAGTATCCAAAGGAGGTAGCGCTTCGCTCTTACAATCCGATTGTTAAGGGACATCAGGGGCAAATTCGCAAGGCTGTTCAAATGCTATTGTCAGCAGAACGGCCTATGATTTATACCGGTGGCGGTGTGATTCTTGGTGAAGCCTCTGAAGCGTTAAATTGTCTTGTCGATATGCTCGGTGCGCCATGCACGAATACACTGATGGGCTTAGGGGCCTATCGTGCAAGTAGCAAGCAGTTTGTGGGTATGCCCGGCATGCATGGCACCTACGAGGCCAACATGGCGATGCAGCACTGCGATGTGTTGCTTGCCATAGGTGCTCGTTTCGATGATCGCGTGATCGGAAATCCCAAACACTTCGCGCAAAATCCTCGTAAGATTATTCATATCGATATTGATCCTTCATCGATCTCGAAACGGGTAAAGGTCGATCTACCGATCGTTGGTGACGTGAAGGATGCAATTACAGAAATTATTAGCCAACTTAAAGACACGCTTGGTGATGCGCCAAGGCCTGCAAACAAGGCATTGAAGGCCTGGTGGCAACAAATTGAGCAATGGCGATCGAAGGATTGTTTAGCCTACAAGCAAAGTGAGGCGTTGATTAAGCCGCAGTTTGTGGTGCAAAAGCTTTGGGAAGTGACTGCTGGCGATGCGTTCGTTACTTCCGATGTTGGTCAGCACCAAATGTTTGCTGCGCAGTTTTATCCTTTTGATAAGCCTCGTCGCTGGATCAATTCGGGTGGCCTTGGCACCATGGGTGTGGGTCTGCCCTATGCCATGGGTGTGCTGCTAGCGCATCCGGATGCATCGGTAGCATGCATTACCGGTGAAGGTTCGATTCAAATGAATATCCAAGAGCTTTCGACCTGTAAGCAATACCAGTTGCCGGTAAAGATTATCAACTTAAATAACCGATATCTGGGCATGGTTCGCCAGTGGCAGGAGATTGAATACGGCAGTCGGTATTCGCAGTCCTACATGGATGCTTTGCCCGATTTCGTTGGCTTGGCTCAAGCCTATGGACACATCGGACTGAGAATTGAAAAGCCTGAGGATGTTGAACCCGCCTTGCGCGATGCCTTCGGCAAGTACAAGGACCGATTGGTCTTTCTCGATTTCATCACTGACCAGACTGAAAACGTCTGGCCGATGGTGCAAGGAGGCAAAGGCCTCACCGAGATGATTCTCGGCGCAGAAGATCTATAAGGGGCTCGCCATGAGGCACATCATATCGATACTTTTGGAAAATGAGCCAGGTGCGTTATCCCGGGTTGTTGGTCTCTTTTCCGCTCGGGGCTACAACATCGAAGCGCTCACTGTCGCGCCAACCGAAGACCATTCGCTCTCACGCATGACGATTGCAACATCGGGTTCTGACGATGTGATCGAGCAAATCACCAAGCAACTCAATCGGCTTATTGATGTCGTCAAAGTCGTTGATCTCACCGAAAGCCCGCATATTGAGCGTGAGTTGATGCTTATTAAAGTGAGAGCAGTTGGAAAAGAGCGCGAAGAAATGAAGCGTATGGCCGATATTTTCCGTGGCCGGGTGATTGACGTCACCGATAAAACCTACACCATCGAATTGACCGGGGATGGTGGAAAGCTCGATGCGTTTATTGAGGCCATAGAGCGGTCTGCAATTATTGAAACAGTACGCACCGGTACATCCGGTATAGCGCGTGGCGAACGCGTCTTGCGTATCTGATCGATCTGATATTTATACCTTACAATAAGGAGAAAGTTATGAAAGTTTTCTACGACAAAGACTGTGATCTCAAGCTGATCAAAAACCGCAAAGTGGCAGTGATTGGATACGGATCGCAAGGCCATGCACACGCTCAAAACCTCAACGACTCCGGTGCCAAAGTCGTTGTTGGTGTGCGCAAGGGCGGGCCTTCCTGGGAAAAAGTCAAAAAGGCTGGCCTTAAGCCTGCGGAGATTGCAGACGCCGTCAAAGGCGCTGATTTCGTGATGCTCTTGATGCCCGATGAACACATCGGTGATGTTTACCGCAGCGAGATCGAGCCCAATCTGAAGAAAGGCGCAACGCTTGCCTTCGCTCATGGATTTAACATTCATTACGGTCAGGTAAACCCACGCGACGATCTAGATGTGGTGATGGTAGCCCCTAAAGCGCCTGGGCACACGGTTCGGTCAACCTACGCCCAAGGTGGCGGTGTACCCATGCTGGTTGCTGTGCATCAAGACGAGTCCAAGCAAGCACGCGACGTCGCGCTGTCTTATGCCTGTGCGATTGGTGGTGGCAAAGCGGGGATTATTGAAACCAACTTCCGCGAAGAAACCGAAACTGATTTATTCGGCGAGCAAGTGGTTTTGTGTGGCGGAACCGTCGAATTGATTAAGGCGGGCTACGAAACCCTTGTTGAGGCCGGCTATGCCCCTGAAATGGCCTACTTTGAGTGCCTGCACGAGCTCAAGCTGATTGTCGATCTGATTTATGAAGGTGGCATCGCTAACATGAATTACTCGATTTCGAATAACGCCGAATTTGGCGAGTACGTGTCGGGGCCAAGAATCATCACCGAAGAGAGCAAGGCCGAAATGAAGCGCGTCTTGAGCGACATTCAAACGGGTGAGTATGCAAAGCGCTTCATTCTCGAGAACAAGGCCGGTGCACCGACACTTTTATCGCGTCGCCGTATCATGGCCGAACACTCAATCGAGGTGGTCGGCGAAAAATTACGCGCGATGATGCCCTGGATTAAAAACAATAAGCTCGTGGATAAGTCGCGAAACTAAGCACTCGGGTTTTATCAATCGAGGACTTTTGTCCGAGTATATTGCGCGACGATATCAACAGGGGAAGCGATGCGCCAATTTCCATGGCCACATCCAATCATCGCCCGTGAGGGTTGGCCATTTTTGGGCATCGCAGTCATCGCTGCAATGTTTGCTGATGCCTGGCTTGGCAGTTTTTTTAGCGGGCTGCTTTGGGTTGCAGCGATTTTTGTGCTGCAGTTCTTCCGTGATCCGCCAAGGGTCGGTTCGGTTGATCCAGATGATGTCCTATCACCTGCCGATGGAAGAATCGTTGCAATCGAGCAGTGCGAAGATGCTTACGCGGATCGCCAGGCGCTGAAGATCAGCGTCTTCATGAACGTGTTCAATGTGCATTCCAATCGCATGCCGGTTGCAGGCCGTATTGAAAAGGTGGATTACTTTAGTGGCAGCTTCGTCAATGCGGCGCTTGACAAAGCCTCGCTTGAAAATGAGCGCAATGCGGTCGTGATTCGCGATCCACAGGGGCGCTTGGTCACCGCCGTGCAAATTGCCGGTTTGATTGCGCGCCGAATTCTTTGTTATGTGCAGCCTGGTGATGAGCTTGATCGTGCGTCGCGCTATGGTTTTATAAGGTTTGGTTCCCGGGTTGATGTTTATCTGCCACTCGATGCCAGGCCGCAGGTTACCGTTGGCCAAATTGTCAAAGCAACGAGTACTGTACTCGCGAGGTTGGAGCCTCAAGGTGCTTGAACAGGGCAAGGAACCACCGCTCGACGAGGGGAGGGTTCCACCACCCGATGATCAGGCTCAGCCCCTCAAGAAACGACCTCGGGGTGTTTATTGGCTACCGAATCTATTTACAACGGCTTCGCTTTTTTGTGGTTTCACATCGATTGTCCAGGGGATGAATCATCGCTTTGACCTGGCAGCGATGCTTTGTTTTTTTGCGTTGATTTTTGACAGCCTCGATGGCCGGGTTGCCCGGTGGACCGGCACAACCAGCGCCTTTGGTGAGCAATACGATAGCCTCTCCGATATGGTCTCCTTTGGTGCAGCCCCGGCGCTCATCATGTATGAGTGGGCACTCAAAGGTATGGGTAAGTTTGGCTGGGTGGCCGCATTTGTTTATGTGGCTGGTGCTGCACTGCGCCTGGCGCGTTTTAATACCAATCTTGGGGTGGTTGATAAGCGATTCTTCCAAGGCTTGCCATCGCCTGCGGCAGCCGCGATGGTCGTAGGTTTGATCTGGACTTTCACTGAACTGGAAGCGATGAAGCTTGTCGATTGGCGCGGCCCAGACTTGGCCTTGCTCGGCTGGTTGATCACCATCTATGCCGGCCTCACGATGGTGTCGAATGCCCCTTTTTACAGCTTTAAGACGCTCAATGCGCGGCGGCGGGTGTCGTTCATGACAGCTTTCGCTTTTATGCTGGTGTTTGGACTGGTCTCGCTCGACCCGGCGCTTGTCCTCTTTCTGTTTTTCTTGGGCTATGGGCTTTCGGGTTGGATTTATGCGGGCTGGCTTCGAGCCAAAGGTCGGCCGTCACCTTTTGCACGCCATGAGCCTCATGAAGCAGCTTAGTCGAGACTTTCGATGGGGATGACTGCGAGACGCCGACTGATAGCCGGTAATTGGAAAATGAACGGGCGTCTTGAAAGCGCTGCTGCCCTCGGCGCTGGCCTGATCGAGGGCCTTGCCAGCCGGCAGGACTTACAAGCCCTTGATTGGTTGATATGTCCGCCCTTTGTTCACTTGAAGACGCTTGGCGATCTGCTCGAGCGAAGTCGAGAAAGATTGCCTGGATTAGCGATGAAACTGGGGGCGCAGGATCTCTCGGCCGCTGGCGATGGTGCGTACACCGGTGAAATCAGTGCTGAAATGCTTCGTGATTGCGGGTGTTCGGCGGTTTTGATTGGTCATTCGGAGCGACGCCAGTACTTTTCCGAATCAGAGACCTTGATTGCCCAAAAGCTCAAGCGAGCTATCGACGCTGGCTTGTCGGCTGTTTTATGCGTTGGCGAATCGGAGCAGGAACGCAGCAAGGGGCTTACCCGGGGGGTCATCGAAAAACAGGTTGAGGTTTTGTTTAATCTTTGGCCTGCGTCCGCGCATCAGCCTGTGCTTGGGCAAAGCGCAACACAAGACCTCCACGCACAGCAGAGCGTGCACACGCCGATAGTGAACCATCAGCCGGGTGTTGGAGATGCGAATGCCCGCGCTGAACGGGCGGCACGGGTTGTGATTGCCTACGAGCCTGTTTGGGCTATTGGTACCGGCAAGAGCGCTAGCCCCGATGATGCGCAGCAGGTCCACGCCTTTATTCGGGATCGGCTCGATCAGGCTGGTTGGCCATCGTCGTTGATTCGGATTCTTTATGGCGGATCGGTTAAAGCCGACAATGCAGAGGCGCTTTTTCGGATGCCTGATGTCGATGGTGCACTCGTTGGGGGTGCTTCGCTGCAAGCGACGAGCTTTCTCGATATCGGTCAGGCCGCAGTGCGGCATCGATGACGCGACAGTTCAACCTATCTGAGGCCGCAGTTCAACGTATCATTGCGGCCTTGTCCAAAGGAAATTGAGTATGGCTTGGTTGAGTTCTTTATTGCTTGTTGTTCAAGTGCTTTGTGCACTTGCTGTTATTGTGCTTGTTCTTATCCAACAGGGTAAGGGCGCAGATATGGGGGCTGCCTTCGGTTCATCTGGCGGCGGAGCAAGTGGTAGCTTGTTTGGGGCAACAGGTTCTGCGAATTTTTTGAGTCGCGCTACAGCGATTGCTGCGACCGTATTCTTCGTGGCAACGCTAGGTCTGGCCTACATGGGTAATACTGCAGCAAGGGGCGTGCAGCAACCTAAAAGCGTCATGGAGCAGGGGCCGAGTTCACAAATCCCTGGTCAAACTCAAACGCCCGCACAGGGTGGCACGGCGCCAAGCCCGTCATCGGCGGTTCCAAGCCCGTCGCCCTCAGCACAAAGCCCGTCATCTCCGGTCCCAAGCCCGTCGTCTTCAGTGCCTAGCCCATCTTCTGCAGTGCCAAGTGGTCCATCTGCGCCTACAAGCGAAAAAACCAAGTAGAATGCGAGCCGCAAGCCGACGTGGTGAAATTGGTAGACACGCTATCTTGAGGGGGTAGTGGCGAAAGCTGTGCGAGTTCGAGTCTCGCCGTCGGCACCATAATAAGTAGTACACGATATGTAGTACTCAAAAGGGAAGAAGCGTCATCTATGGACTTGAGCCAGTACTTGCCGGTCATCTTGTTTATTTTGGTCGGCTCTCTCGTGGGCATCGGCCCCATCGTGCTTGGTAAGCTGCTTGGTCCTTCGCGTCCAAACGCAGAAAAACTTTCTCCTTATGAATGTGGCTTTGATGCTTTCGAAGACGCGCGCATCAAGTTCGATGTGCGTTATTACCTGGTTGCTATTCTTTTTATTCTTTTCGATCTTGAAATCGCGTTCTTATTTCCTTGGGCCGCTGCCTATCAGGAAATAGGCTTGGTGGGATTCTGGTCGGTAATGATCTTTCTCGGTATTTTGGTGGTGGGTTTTGTCTACGAATGGAAAAAAGGCGCGCTCGACTGGGATTGAGTGAGAGTCTTTACAAGGGGAGGTTGGTCCGAAGGGCCAATCATGTGACGTAACATGTGCAGTGAAAAGGTAAATCGCCATGGGCATTGACGGCGCGCTGGGCGAGGGCTTTGTAACAACCCAACTTGATAAGGTCATCAACTGGACACGTACCGGTTCGATGTGGCCGATGACTTTCGGCCTGGCCTGTTGTGCAGTCGAGATGATGCACGCGGCTGCATCCCGCTACGATATGGACCGCTTTGGCGTGATGTTTCGTGCGAGTCCGCGGCAGTCCGATGTGATGATTGTGGCCGGCACCCTTTGCAACAAGATGGCGCCTGCCTTACGCAAGGTTTATGACCAGATGGCAGAGCCGCGTTGGGTGATCTCGATGGGATCTTGCGCCAATGGTGGTGGCTATTATCACTATTCGTATTCAGTGGTTCGCGGCTGCGATCGCATTGTCCCGGTTGATGTCTACGTGCCCGGTTGCCCTCCGACAGCAGAGGCTTTGCTCTACGGGGTGATCCAGCTGCAAAACAAGATCCGACGCACCCATACGATTGCGCGATGAGCGCAACACCACGAGGTCAAGATTCGCATGAGTAGTCCTTCGTTAGAAGCATTAAAGACAAGGCTTGAAGCGCTCTTCGAAGGGCGTTTGCGTGCGCTCGTCGTGGATCGCGGAGAAATTAGCATCACGATAGCGAGCACCGATGTTTTGGCGGTCGCAGGCGTTCTGCGTGACGATGCTGAGCTTCGCTTTGACACCTTAGTTGATCTTTGTGGTGTCGACTACATGAATTTCGGCAATGCGGCCCACGAAGGACTTCGCTGTGCTGCGGTAAGTCATTTGCTCTCAGTTCAAAACAATTTGCGCCTAAGGCTGAAGGTCTTTGCGCCGGACGATGATTTTCCGGTCGTCCCAAGTCTCACGACAGTTTGGCCATCGGCGGGCTGGTACGAACGTGAAGCCTTCGACCTCTATGGCATCGTGTTTGAAGGTCACAACGATTTGCGTCGAATCCTGACCGACTACGGGTTTGTGGGTCATCCCTTCCGTAAAGATTTCCCGATTTCTGGCTATGTCGAGATGCGCTATGACCCAGACCAGCAACGGGTAATTTACCAGCCGGTATCGATTGAGCCCAGAGAGAACGTCCCCCGCGTCGTTCGCGAAGATGGCTACGGCGTAGGTAGGAACTGAGCATGGCAGATATCAAAAATTACACGCTCAACTTCGGGCCCCAGCATCCAGCAGCACATGGTGTCTTGCGTCTCGTGCTCGAATTGGACGGCGAAGTCGTACAACGTGCAGATCCCCACATCGGTCTGCTTCACCGAGCTACCGAAAAGCTCGCCGAGACGCGTACTTATTTGCAAAGCGTGCCCTACATGGACCGTCTCGACTATGTGTCGATGATGTGCAATGAGCACGCGTACGTGATGGCGATTGAAAAGCTGCTTGGCGTCGAGGTGCCTTTAAGAGCGCAATACATCCGGGTCATGTTCGATGAAGTCACCAGGATCATGAATCACCTGCTATGGCTCGGCGCGCACGCACTCGACGTGGGTGCGATGGCAGTGCTTCTTTATGCTTTCCGCGAACGTGAAGATTTGATGGATGCCTACGAAGCGGTGTCGGGTGCTCGCATGCATGCAGCTTATTACCGGCCGGGCGGTGTTTATCGCGACTTGCCTGATCAGATGCCGCAATACCGCGCATCCAAAGTGCGTAATGAATCGGCTATTAAAGACATGAATCAGGCAAGACAGGGTTCTGTCCTCGATTTTCTTGAAGCATTTACCAATCGTTTCCCAGGTTGCGTCGACGAATACGAAACCTTGCTCACTGATAACCGCATCTGGAAACAACGCTTGGTCGGTATTGGCGTGGTTGATCCAGACCGCGCAAAAGCCCTGGGCTTTACGGGCGCGATGTTGCGTGGCTCTGGTGTGGCATGGGACCTGCGCAAAAAGCAACCCTACGAGGTCTACGACCTGGTTGATTTTGATATTCCTGTGGGTCGCAACGGCGATTCCTACGATCGCTATCTCGTGCGCGTTGCTGAGATGCGTGAATCGAATAAGATCATTAAGCAGTGCATTGAGTGGTTGCGTAATCACCCCGGCCCTGTGATCAGCGGCAACCGAAAGGTTGCTCCGCCGAGCCGCGTGAACATGAAGTCGAATATGGAGGATTTGATCCATCACTTCAAACTGTTCACCGAAGGAATGCATGTGCCACCCGGTGAGGTTTACGCCGCGGTTGAACACCCCAAAGGCGAATTTGGCGTATTCATTGTTTCTGATGGAGCGAACAAGCCATTTCGGGTTAAGTTGAGAGCTCCTGGATTTGCCCACTTGCAAGCGCTCGATGAAATGTCGCGCGGTCATATGATCGCCGACGTCGTTACCATTATCGGTACCCAGGATATTGTGTTTGGAGAAATCGACCGATGAGTGCTGGTCACAGCCCCCAGGCGTTTGCGAACGCTGCGCAAGCTAAAACCTATCGTCTTAGCGATGCTGCGAAGAAGCGGATCGATAAAGAACTCGGTAAATATCCTGCTGATCAGCGCCAATCGGCGGTTATGGCGTCGCTTGCCATCTGTCAGGATGAGCACGGCTGGGTCAGCCCTTGTGTGATCGAGGAAGTTGCAAGTTATATCGGTATGGCGCCTATCGCAGTTCAAGAAGTGGCAACGTTCTATAATATGTACAATACGTCGCCCGTCGGTCGCTTTAAGCTTGGTGTTTGTACCAATCTGCCATGCCAGCTTCGCGATGGTAAAAAAGCCGCTGAGTTTTTGAAAACGCGTCTTGGAATCGACTTCAATGAAACCACCCCCGATGGTGTTTTCACCCTTAAAGAGCTGGAATGTCTCGGTGCTTGCGGTGATGCACCGGTGATGCTGGTCAACAACAAGCGTATGTGCAGTTTCATGGACGCACAAAAGCTTGATGCACTACTGGCTGAGTTGCGAGCCGCTGCTAAGGAGTAATGCAATGGGAGCCAATGACACAGCAGCTGTAATCCCGGTGGCCTCGCCCCAGGAGAGTTGTTTTCACGGCAGACATATCAGTCCGTTCATTTTCGCGGGTTTGAATTCGGCAGACGGCTGGCAGCTCAAAGATTATGAAGCCCGCCAGGGCTATCAGGCTTTGCGCAAAATTCTCCTGGAGGGCATGACGCCTGAGCAGGTGATCGCCGAATTGAAGACGGGTGTGTTGCGTGGTCGAGGTGGGGCGGGTTTCCCGACCGGTCTTAAGTGGAGTTTCATGCCGCGACAATTCCCTGGACAGAAGTATCTGGTTTGTAATTCAGACGAGGGAGAGCCCGGTACTTTTAAAGATCGCGATATCCTTCGATACAATCCGCATATCGTTATTGAGGGCATGATCATCGGTGCCTACGCCATGGGCATTACGGTTGGCTACAACTATATCCACGGTGAAATTTTTGAGGTGTATGAGCGTTTTGAAGAGGCGCTCGAAGAGGCACGCGCTGCGGGCTACCTTGGTGATCGAATCCTCGGTACGGACTTCTCGTTCCAATTACACGCGCATCATGGTTATGGTGCTTATATCTGTGGCGAGGAAACCGGACTTTTAGAGTCGCTTGAGGGAAAAAAAGGTCAACCAAGATTCAAGCCGCCATTTCCAGCAAGTTTCGGTCTTTATGGCAAGCCCACCACGATCAATAACACCGAAACCTTTGCGGCGGTTCCATGGATCATCCGACATGGTGGTCAGGCCTTTTTGGAGGCCGGTAAGCCCAATAACGGTGGCACTAAAATTTTCTCGGTCAGCGGTGATGTAAACCGACCGGGTAATTTTGAAGTTCCCCTGGGCACGCCATTTGCCAAGTTACTTGAACTTGCAGGTGGTGTACGCGATGGACGTAAGCTCAAGGCTGTTATTCCAGGCGGATCATCGATGCCTGTGCTGCCTGCTGACATCATGATGGCGATCGATATGGATTATGACTCGATCGCAAAAGCTGGGTCGATGCTTGGATCGGGAGCGGTCATTGTGATGGACGACACTCGTTGCATGGTCAAAAGTCTGCTCAGGCTTTCTTATTTTTATTACGAAGAGTCATGTGGCCAGTGCACGCCATGCCGTGAGGGGACGGGGTGGCTTTATCGAATGGTGAATCGCATCGAGCACGGTCAGGGACGTCAAGAAGATTTGGATATGCTGAACTCGGTCGCCGACAACATTCAAGGGCGCACGATTTGCGCACTCGGTGATGCTGCTGCAATGCCGGTGCGGGCTTTTTTGAAGCATTACATGAATGAGTTCGAGTATCACATTCAACACAAGACCTGTATGGTGCCGGCCTATGTTTGATTGGAAGCGATTGATTCCGGGCAGCAAGGGCAGAGGACTGACAAGGGAAGGCTGCGATGGTTGAAGTAGAAATTGATGGTCAGAAAGTCGAGGTTGCGCCTGGAAGTATGGTCTTGCAGGCGGCAACAAAGCTCGGGATTTACATTCCTCATTTCTGCTATCACAAGAAGCTCTCGATTGCGGCCAATTGCCGCATGTGTCTTGTCGATGTTGAAAAAGCACCCAAGGCCCTGCCGGCTTGTGCTACGCCTGTTGCGCCGGGCATGAAGATAGCAACCGCGAGCGAGAAGGCCAAGAAGGCTCAGCAAGCGGTGATGGAGTTTTTGTTGATCAACCACCCGCTTGACTGTCCGATTTGTGACCAAGGCGGTGAATGCCAATTGCAGGATCTTGCGGTGGGCTACGGTGGTTCAGGCTCGCGTTATCGCGAAGAAAAACGTGTGGCCTTTCATAAAAGTATGGGCCCTCTAATCTCTGCGGAAGAGATGAGCCGCTGTATTCATTGCACCCGCTGTGTGCGCTTTGGCCAAGAAGTTGCCGGCGTCATGGAACTGGGCATGAACCATCGAGGACAGCACTCTGAGATTACGAGCTTCCTGGGCCGATCAGTTGACTCCGAACTATCGGGCAATATGATTGATCTTTGCCCGGTCGGTGCGCTTACTTCGAAGCCATTTCGCTATGGTGCGCGGACCTGGGAGCTTTCACGACGTCGCTCCATCGCTATGCACGACGCCTTAGGCTCGAACGTGGTGGTGCAAATCAAGCACGATAAGGTCATGCGCGTCGTTCCCCTGGAAAACGAAGCGATCAATGAATGTTGGTTATCAGACCGCGATCGCTTCTCCTACGAAGGGCTCAACAGCGCAGACCGTTTGAGCGCTCCGATGATCAAGCGGGATGGGCAGTGGCATGAAGTCGATTGGGCCACCGCACTTGGTTATGCCGCTCATGCACTTGAAGGCGTCAAAACCCAGCACGGCGTAAAAAGCATTGGTATGCTCGTATCGCCGAATAGTTCGATGGAAGAGCAGTTTATGTTGTCAGCGATTGCTCAGGGACTGGGCGGAGCATCGATCGACAGCCGCCTTCGTCAGATCGACTTTGCTGCTGATGCTGGTCTTAGTGGTGCACCATGGCTTGGTATGGCGATCGAGGAGGTGAACCATTTGCAGCGTTTACTGCTTATTGGTAGCTTCCTGCGCAAAGATCATCCTTTGCTGGCTGCAAGAGTGCGCTCTGCGACTAAACAGGGGCTTGCGTTATCAAGTGTTCACGCCGTCGATGATTACTTGCTAATGCCCGTTGCGAATAATGCCCTACTGGCGCCCTCGCAATGGCCACGGATGTTGGCGTTAATCTTAAAGCAGTTGCGAAGCCAGCTTGCACTTGAGGCAAAGCCAATGCCTGCGGTCGCTCCCGACATGAAAGACTGGGTTGATCGTCTTGCCGCCTCGGCGTCCTCAGAACACATGCAGCTTGCCAAATCAATCGCTCAATCCTTGCAGTCGGGTGATCGAAAAGCTGTCTGGATTGGATCAGCTGCGAAAGGCCATCCCCAATACAGTCGTATCCATGCGCTTGCTCAGGCTATTGCCGAGCATTGTGAGGCGCGTCTGGGAGTCTTGGTGGATGGTGCCAATGCAGTGGGTGCATGGCAGCTTGGCCTTCAGTCGGTTGCAAGCAAGCAATCCAATGCACAGCAAATGATTGCCCAGGCAACCAAAGCCTTCTTGCTGTATCAGGTCGAACCAGAGTTTGATCATGCCGCCGCAAATGCAAGTTTGGATGCTATGGCAGGGGCCGATACGGTGATTGCGCTTTCTGCTTATCGCAGCGAAGCGATGATGCAATATGCTGACTGTCTTTTGCCTTTGGCTAGCTTCACTGAGTCATCGGGCACCGTGGTCAATATGGAAGGGCGGCGCCAGTCCTACAGTGCGGTCGTTAAGCCCTATGCACAAGCAAGGCCTGGATGGAAAGTGCTGCGTGTTCTTGCGGACTTGTTGCAAATCCCGTCCTTAGCCTTTGAAGCTATTGAAGATTTACGCCAAAGTGCTTTCGCGAAAGCAGATGCGTGTGCACTGAGCAACCAGCTTCAGCATGTGAGCGGCCTTTTCGATGACGACATACCAAGCACGGGTGACCATCGATTCGAAAGGCTCGCCGAGGTTCCGATCTACGCATGTGATGGGGTCGTCCGACGTGCGCCGAGTTTGCAGTCAACGCGCGATGCTCGCTTACCTGCGCTTCGGGTTCATCCAAGCGTACTCAATAACCCGTCAGATGCCGACTCAGCTCATGGCATCACGAAGGCCTATTTGGTTGAGGTTTCTGATGGCAGGCACAAGGTTCAAGTGCAGGCTGAGGCCGATGCAGGGGTTTCGCGTGGCGTCTTGCGCATGCCGATGGCGATCGACGCTAACCGCGGACTGCCGCTAAGTGAGGCCCAACTGAGTCTTCGGGTGATTGCTAGCTTGCCTGACGCGAGAGCGGTCTCGACGGCAGGTGCAGCATGAACGATCTTTTGCAAATCATCACAAGCCAGGGCGAGGCCGTACTCGGGCCAGCTTGGCCTGTGGTCTGGACCTTAGTAAAGATTGTTGGCGTCCTGCTGCCGTTGCTCTTGTGCGTGGCCTATCTCACGCTCTGGGAGCGCAAGTTACTTGGCTACATGCACATCCGCCTTGGGCCCAATCGGGTGGGACCGATGGGTTTGCTTCAGCCGATCGCCGATGCATTAAAGCTGATTGTGAAGGAAGTCGTAACACCAACGGCTTCCAACAAGGTGCTTTATTTTGTCGGTCCGGTGATGACCATCATGCCGGCTATGGCAGCTTGGGCCGTGATCCCCTTTGGCCCGGATGTGGCGCTTGCCAATGTCAATGCGGGTTTGCTCTTATTGCTGGCGATCACCTCACTTGAGGTCTATGGTGTCATTATTGCTGGCTGGGCGTCCAATTCCAAGTATGCGTTTCTTGGAGCTTTACGTGCCTCGGCACAAATGGTGTCTTATGAACTGGCCATCGGCTTTGCGCTTGTCGTGGTTTTGCTCGTGTCGGGTAGCCTGAATCTCACCGATATCGTTGAAGGTCAGGGTAGGGGTTGGGCGGCCGATATGGGACTCAACCTCTTCTCGTGGAACTGGCTACCCTTATTGCCGATCTTTGTGGTCTACATCATCTCGGGCGTGGCGGAAACCAACCGACATCCTTTCGACGTAGTTGAAGGCGAATCAGAAATTGTTGCCGGGCATATGGTTGAGTACTCAGGCATGGGTTTTGCGGTGTTTTTCCTTGCCGAATACGCCAACATGATTCTGATCTCGTGCATGGCATCGATCATGTTTTTGGGTGGCTGGTATGCACCGATCGAAGCGCTTTCTTTCATCCCCGGTTGGATCTGGCTCGGAATCAAGACCTTCTTGGTGGTGTCATGCTTTATTTGGTTTCGCGCATCTTTCCCGCGTTATCGCTACGACCAAATCATGCGGCTTGGCTGGAAGATTTTCATTCCAGTCACCCTGGTTTGGTTGGTGGTGGTTGCCGCGTGGATGCAAACCCCCTGGAATATATGGAAGTGAGGTAAGACATCATGGCCAGCACATCGCCCGCACAAGCCGTGAAAGACTTCTTTCAGAGCTTTATGCTGTTGGAGCTCTTGAAGGGTTTAAAACTCACCGGTAAGTATCTGTTTTCGCGAAAAATTACTATCCTCTATCCAGAGGAGAAGACGCCGATGTCACCTCGCTTTCGTGGCTTGCACGCATTGCGGCGCTACCCCAACGGTGAAGAGCGCTGTATCGCTTGCAAGCTTTGTGAAGCCGTGTGTCCTGCGATGGCGATCACAATCGAATCGCAGCAACGCGACGATGGCACAAGGCGCACGACGCGTTATGACATCGATTTGACCAAGTGTATTTTCTGCGGCTTTTGTGAAGAGTCCTGCCCGGTCGATTCAATTGTGGAAACGCACATCCACGAGTATCACGGCGAGAAGCGTGGCGATCTTTATTTCACCAAAGAGATGCTGCTCGCCGTCGGTGATCGCTACGAACAAGAGATCGCTTCAGCGCGTGGCGCTGACGCAGCCTACCGATAAGGCAAGCATGGATCCCATTACGATTACCTTTTACGTGTTCGGTGCCATAACGGTGCTGTCGGCGCTGCGGGTTATCACCGCCCGCAATCCAGTCCACTCGGCGCTGTTTTTGGTGCTCACGTTTTTCTCATGCGGTGCAATTTGGCTGTTGCTGCAAGCTGAATTTTTAGCAATCACCCTGGTCCTTGTTTACGTCGGCGCTGTCATGGTTTTGTTCCTCTTCGTGGTGATGATGCTTGACATCAACCTTGATGCCGTGCGTAAGGGCTTTTGGCGAAATCTGCCGGTTGCAGCCTTTGTTGGGGTTGTGATCGTGGTTGAGATGGCGTTGGTCTTATTCAGCATGTTCTCGCGGGTCTATCAAGCGGACGCGCCTAAGATGCCGCCAGACTTTAGCAATACAGCAGCACTCGGAAAGCTGATCTTTACCGACTACATTTACCCGCTTGAAATTGCCGCGGCGATCCTTCTTGTCGCGATGGTGGCGGCGATTGCCCTGACCCTGCGTTCGCGCAAGGATGCCAAACATCAAAACCCGGGTGAGCAAGTGCGTGTGCGCGCCGCCGATCGCCTGTCACTTGTCAAGATGCCCGCGGAGTCAAAAGACCGATGAGCCTTTCTCTAGCCCACTATTTGGTGTTGGGTGCGATTCTGTTTGCGATCGGTGTGGTCGGCATTTTCATGAATCGACGCAATGTGATCATTATTTTGATGGCTATCGAGTTAATGCTGCTTGCCGTCAACATGAACTTTGTTGCCTTCTCTCATTTCCTAGGCGATGGAGCAGGACAGGTCTTTGTGTTTTTCATTCTCACTGTTGCAGCGGCTGAATCGGCAATTGGTCTGGCGATTCTTGTGGTGCTGTTCCGTAATCTCGACACCATTGATGTTGAGAACCTCGATAGCTTGAAGGGATAGGGGCGGCCGATGAAGACCATGTATCTCGTAGCTGCTTTTGCGCCCTTGCTTGGCGCAATCCTTGCCGGTTTTTTTGGGCGCTCGATAGGACGGATCCCTTCAGCCCTCATCACGATCACACTGGTGGCAGTTTCTGCGGTTGCCTCGGTGATGACTTTGATGGATGTGATGGCAGGCAATAGCTTTAACGGTGCGCTTTACCAATGGGCCCAGGTTGGTGAGATCAAGTTCGAGGTCGGATTTTTGATCGACTCGATCACCGCCATGATGATGGTGGTGGTCAGCAGTGTGTCCTTGTGTGTTCACGTCTACACCATGGGCTACATGGAAGACGACGATGGCTACCAACGCTTTTTCTCATACATCTCGCTTTTCACCTTCTCGATGATGATGCTGGTGATGTCGAACAACTTCCTTCAGCTTTTCTTCGGCTGGGAGGCGGTTGGTCTGGTGTCCTATTTGCTGATCGGTTTTTGGTATACCCGCCCGACAGCGATATTCGCCAATATGAAGGCGTTTTTGGTTAATCGGGTCGGTGATTTCGGTTTTGCACTTGGCATCGGCATGATCGTTTATCACACTGGAAGCCTTGACTACGTCGAAGTGTTTGCTGCGCTTCCTGATCTTGTCGGTAAGACGGTGCAGATTCTCCCGGGCGAGGCTTGGGCGGTACTCACGCTCACAGCCATTCTTCTCTTTGTGGGTGCCATGGGCAAAAGCGCGCAGTTCCCGCTGCATGTCTGGCTGCCCGACTCGATGGAAGGCCCCACACCGATTTCAGCCCTGATCCACGCTGCAACCATGGTGACAGCTGGCATTTTCATGGTCGCAAGGATGTCGCCGATCTTTGAGCTGTCCGATGTGGCCTTATCGGTAGTGATGGTGATAGGTGGCATAACCTCCTTGTCGATGGGTTTACTGGGCATCATCCAGTACGACATCAAACGCGTTGTCGCTTACTCCACCTTATCGCAGCTTGGTTTGATGACAATTGCGCTTGGCGCCTCGGCCTACCACGCGGCGATTTTTCATCTCATGACCCATGCTTTTTTTAAAGCTCTGCTGTTTCTGGCTGCAGGCTCGGTCATTATCGGCATGCATCACGACCAAGACTTGCGTCACATGGGCGGATTGGCCAAAAAGATGCCGATTACCTGGTTAACCTGCTTGCTTGCGACCCTGTCATCGGTCGGAACGCCTTTTTTCAGTGGCTTTTACTCCAAAGACAGCATTATCGAAGCGGTTCACCACGCCAATTTGCCGGGGGCAGGTTTCGCTTACTTCGTGGTGGTAGCAGGTGTACTCATCACCTCCCTTTACTCCTGGCGGATGTATTTCCTGGCCTTCCACGGCGCTCCTCGCTGGCACTTATCACCCCAGCATGATGAGCATCATGGAAGCGAGCATGGCGAGCGTCATGATCACCACGCTCATGGCGAACAGAAAGCCCATGTTCCGCATGAGTCACCAGCGGTTGTCACCGTGCCCTTGATGTTGCTGGCTATCCCTTCGGTCCTCATTGGCGCATACACCATCGAGCCCATGGTGATTGGCGATTTCTTCAAAGATGCGATTACTGTGTTGCCACAGCATCCAGCGATCGCTTCATTCCGTGCTGAGTTTCATGGCGTGTTTGGTATGGTGGCCCATGCACCGTTCACGCTACCGTTTTGGTTGATGATCGCGGGTCTTGTGCTCGCTTGGTGGGGTTCGCTTGCGCAGCCCTCGCTCGGACCAAGTTTGCGCCGGGCGCTTAAGCCCATCGTTAGCCTGATGGAGCATAAATACTTTCTCGACGCCTTTAACGAAAAAGTGCTGGCCGCGGGTGCCAGGGTGATTGGTAAGGGCTTATGGAAGGCGGGTGATCAGGGGATTATCGATGGTGTCGCGATTAACGGCAGTGCGAGAACCATTGGCTGGCTGGCGAGCTTGATCAGACACCTGCAGACCGGATTTATTTACGACTACGCCATTGCCATGATTGTGGGCGTCGCGATCCTGTTGTACTGGTTCGTGCCGATCGCCAATCGCTAGAACTCGACGGGATCCATCTTGGAATCACATTTGCTCTTAACCGCGGCGATTTGGGTACCAATCGCCTTTGGCCTGGTGCTTCTTGCTTTCGGTAACGATAGAAGCCCAGGGATTGTTCGTGGCATCGCTTTGATTGGTGCTGTGATTGGATTCCTGGTCACGCTACCGGTGATCACGCAGTTCGACCCATCAACGGCTGAGATGCAGTTCGTTGAGAAGCGTATTTGGATTGATCTGCTCGATGCTTACTATCACCTCGGTGTGGACGGCTTGTCGGTTTGGTTTATTGTGCTTACAGCGTTCATCACAGTGATTGTGGTGATCGCGGGTTGGGAAGTCATCGAGGAAAATGTAGCCGCCTACATGGCTTCGTTTTTGATTCTCTCCGGTCTGATGATCGGTGTGTTCACAGCACTCGATGGGCTCTTGTTTTACGTGTTCTTCGAGGCGACGTTAATTCCGATGTACGTGATTATTGGTGTCTGGGGAGGGCCGCGCCGTGTTTACGCCGCCTTTAAGTTTTTCCTCTACACACTTGCCGGTTCCTTGCTCACGCTCGTTGCCTTGATTTATCTTTACCTGAGTGCCGGGAGCTTCCAAATCACCGACTGGCATGCCTTGCCCTTATCGATGCAAGAGCAGGTGCTTATCTTCCTTGCACTATTTGCAGCGTTTGCTGTCAAGGTCCCCATGTGGCCCGTCCACACCTGGTTGCCCGATGCACACGTTGAGGCGCCAACCGGTGGCTCGGTGGTCCTCGCCGCGATTATGCTGAAGCTTGGCGCCTATGGCTTTTTGCGCTTTTCCTTACCCATCGCGCCTGATGCCAGTCAGGAACTCGGCTGGCTTGTGATTGGCCTGTCGCTGACTGCCGTGGTTTACATCGGCCTTGTTGCGCTGGTGCAGTCTGACATGAAAAAGTTGGTGGCCTACTCGTCGATTGCGCACATGGGCTTCGTCACTCTTGGTTTTTTCATGTTCAACCAACTCGGGATGCAGGGCGCAATTATCCAAATGATTTCGCACGGTTTCATTTCGGGGGCGATGTTTTTATGTATCGGCGTCTTATACGATCGGATGCACAGCCGTGAGATTGCATCCTATGGTGGTGTGGTCAACACCATGCCAAAATTCGCAGCGTTCTTTTTATTTTTCAGTATGGCCAATGCGGGTCTGCCAGCAACATCTGGTTTTGTCGGTGAGTTCATGGTCTTGCTCGGGGCAGTGTCCTTCAACCCCTGGACCGCATTTGCGGCGGCAGTGACCTTGATTCTTGGCGCTGCCTACTCCTTGTGGATGTATAAGCGTGTTGTTTTCGGGCCGATTGCCAACGAAGACGTTGCAAAGCTTAAGGACATTAATGCTCGCGAGTTTGTCATGCTGGCATTGCTTGCGCTGCTCACGCTCTGGATGGGTATTCAACCCAAGCCTTTCACCGACGTCACCGAAGTCTCGGTGAGTGCGCTCTTAGAGCATGTGTCGGTCTCAAAGATCAAGTGAACCTTATGGCCGATTTCAATCTCATCGCACTCGTTCCAGAAATTATCTTGCTGGTCATGGGCTGCGTCGTACTGCTTGCCGACGCGATGCTCAAGGATGCTCAACGAGCCTGGGTTGAACGCTTGAGCTTATTTAGCGTGGCACTGGTGTTTGGCGCGCTTGTCTGGCAGGCAGGCGGGCCAGCACAGACCGCTTTCGGCGGGACCTTTGTGGTCGATGCCTTATCGGCTGTGCTCAAAATGGCCTCGGCGATTGCGCTTTTCATCGCCTTCGTTTACGCGAGACGCTACAACATCGAACGCCCGGTGCCTCGGGGCGAGTTTCAGGTCATTGCCTTGTTTGCGCTTCTGGGGCAAATGGTGATGATGTCTGCTGCCAATATGTTGGTGATGTACCTTGGTCTTGAGTTGATGTCCTTGTCGCTTTACGCGCTTGCTGCGATGCGTAGGGATGACCGTGCTGCTTCCGAGGCAGCAATGAAGTACTTTGTGCTGGGCGCGCTCGCATCGGGCTTTATGCTCTACGGGATGTCGATGCTGTACGGAGCCTCTGGCAGTCTGGATTTGAGTGATATTAATTTGGTGAGCCGTGCCGAGCAGGATAAGACATTCCTGGTATTCGGTCTTGTCTTTATCGTGGGCGGTTTGGCGTTTAAGTTCGGCGCGGTTCCCTTCCACATGTGGGTGCCTGATGTTTACCAGGGCACGCCAACGGGAGCAACCCTTCTTATTGCAACAGGCCCTAAGCTAGCAAGCTTTGCCATGGCTTACCGCCTGCTTGTTGAAGGCTTGCCCGGCGTAGTCGCTGATTGGCAGCACATGATGCTGATTCTTGCTGGGCTTTCGCTTGCCTTTGGCAACTTGATTGCGATTGCGCAGACTAATCTCAAGCGCATGCTTGCCTACTCGGGTATTGCTCAGGTCGGTTTCGTACTCTTAGGGCTGATCGCTGGCATGGTTGATGGATCCTTCCAATTAGCGCCGCTTGCCTATGGGTCGTCGATGTTCTACATCATGACTTATGTGATCACGACCTTAGGTACCTTCGGATTGATTGCGCTGTTGGCTCGGTCAGGCTTTGAGTGTGAAGCGATCGAAGATCTGAAGGGATTGCACAAGCGCAGTCCCTGGATGGCGCTCGTCATGCTTTTGTTGATGTTCTCTCTTGCGGGTATTCCACCCACCGTTGGTTTTTATGCAAAATTGATCGTGCTTGAAGCTGTCATCGTTTCGGGTCACTTATGGATTGCCGTCTTTGCCGTGATGATGTCACTCATCGGTGCGTTCTATTATTTGCGCATTGTAAAAACCATGTATTTCGATTCACCGACTGATATATCAACGCCTGAGCCAGCAGCGGACGGCCGCTTCATGCTTGGCCTCAACGGTATCGCTGTTGTCGTGCTCGGTCTGTTGCCTGGGCCACTATTAACGCTTTGCGTTGAGGCAATACAACTGTCGATGGTTGTACGCTAGTAGGTCTTTAAGGTTGTTCTATACGCATCTCCGGTTGCGCGCATGTTTGCCCGAATGAGACTGCGTGGCGATGCTGATGTTTGACCGTTCTAAAGAATTTTCCTTAGAAGAGCGCTGTGTTACTTCCGAGGAGGTATTCAAAGGCCATTTCTTCTCGGTTTCGCGTGACCGGGTCAGTCAGGTCGATGGCTCAATGCATCAGCGCGAGTACATCAAGCATCCTGGTGCTGCGGCCATCGTCCCCATCAATGATCATGGCCAGGTCTTGGTCGAACGACAATTCCGCTATGCACCTCGCGCGGTTTTTACCGAATTCCCTGCAGGCAAGCGCGATCCTGGTGAGGCAACGATCGACACCGCCGTGCGTGAACTTGCCGAGGAAGCGGGCTATCAGGCACAAGCCTGGGCGTTTCTCACGCGTATTTATCCAGCGATTGGTTTTGCTGATGAGTTGATGGATATCTGGCTATGCAAAGGTCTAAGCCGGGTTCAGCAGCGACTCGATGAGGGTGAACGTTTGCAATTGCATTGGGTGTCGATTGGAAACTTGCTCGAAGCGATTGCTAAGCATCAGGTACCCGATGTGAAGACCCAGATTGCGAGCCTTTGGCTTGCCCGAATACACGATGGTTTGGCCGAATGGCCAACTTTTCATGCAGCTAGCTATTGGAAAGACAATCCGCCGATCTAGCATGGTTTATCATTGTGGGGTTCGGAGGTGTGGCAGAGTGGTTGAATGCACCGGTCTTGAAAACCGGCGAGGGTTTACGCCCTCCGTGAGTTCGAATCTCACCGCCTCCGCCACTAGCCCTATACACGGGCTACTACAGGCTGCAGTTAGCCGCGCAT
>OMIE01000128.1 GCA_900299025.1 Burkholderiaceae bacterium | reverse complement strand
GGATATTTAGCCCATCATTGTGGATCAAACTATTTTGCTGCCAACCCAGATTAAGTAAATCTTTATGAACGAAATCAGTAGACATTGGGCAATCTTGAAACTATGACGGCTGCAGACGCTGTGATGGTCATCCATCTTGGTGTTGTCGTCTTCAACGCCTCTTTACTCGTTTTGGTCCCTTATGGAAGACGTCGTTGGCATTGGGTCCGGCATCGACTGATACGACAGTTACATCTTTTCATGATGTTTTTTATCGCGATACAAACGTTGCTCGGACATCACTGTCCATTGACACTTTTGGAAGCCTCATTAAGGCATGAACAAATCGAGGGATTATTTTTCGCACGAGTGATTCATGCCTTTCTCTTTTGGGATCTGCCGCTGAGCGTATTTGCGACGCTTTACCTCGTCTGTTTAATCTGGGCGATTACGCTGTGGTTCCACGTGCCTCCATTTGATGGTTACCGAACGCTGGCTATTAAAGCTAATCGGCTAGCCACGAAGGCTTGGCGCTGAAGACGCAAATGCTCTAGCCCGATCCCGGCTGACTAACTCTGATCCGATTGCCATCGGGATCTGTGAGTACAAACTCGGTGTCGCCCCAAGGCATCAGTTCAGCGCGCATGTTTAGCGAGGACTCCAGCGCTACAATATTCGAGGTGACAAGAAAAACGCTACCTCTTGGTTCGCAATCGCCACTGTGTTCGGTAAGAAATAGTGTTGCCCCTGCTGCTGTGCTGATTGAGATAAACCAAGGAAAGCCTGGCTCATGCTGGTGACGCCAATCTTCTTGAAAACCCAAGCGCTGGTACCACTGTGCTGACACTGGCGCGTCACTCACGCGAAGAATCGGTATAGCTTCGTGAGGCATATTCCTTCCCTTTGAAAAAGTTTTCGTTGTTACTTTACATGTCCCTTGCTAGACGACGAGCGGACCCTCATCCCAACCGAGCCGCAGCCATGCTCGTGATGCACTTACGTTAATGCGTAAGCTGTACTTGGGTCGCCACATTGAGGTCAGCTCGACTTTGATGGCGACTTAAGCGCTTTGCTCACCGCTTTAAGAAGTTTGTCCTTACCGTTTAACGCTGAAAGAAATGAGCCAAGCGCCACAAGCTGGTGCGTAGACTTAAAGGTGCAGGCCAAAGGTAGGAGGACTTCGTTAGCTAGCTCGCTAAGTTTTCACCCATGTGCTTTTGATGGGGCCGAGGGTTCGAACTGATCACGATGACGGGTCTTTCAAGTCAGGTCCTTCAGTCTGCCGACGAAACATGGCGCAGACGCCAAAAACCGCTAGTGTGATCACCACGGTCGGCCCGCTTGGTGTATCCGCCAACCACGACAGGAGTAGGCCGATTAGGCAAAAAAGTGAAGCCGTACCCATGGCTGCCCATGAATTGAACCCTCTTTGAATCCAAAGCGCTGGCGCAATCAGACTGGCAAAGACGAGAAACAAGCCCAGCGCCGGTACAGCCACACTCGCGATAACAGCAAAGACCGAGTAGAAAAATGCATCATTCGCAAGCCAATGTTTTAGCCTAATGATATGTACAGCAAGCGCCGCCAGGATCAATATGCCAACACTGAACGGATCAACCCAAAGAACGTCTGCGGCCAGTAAATGAAAGAGCTTTTCTCGGCCATGTGGGTGCTGGCTTGCCCCTAAAAGTGCCATGCATGCACTGGCTACGTACATCAGTCCAATCAATGCCTCTCGTTGCGCGCCCCACTTTCGGGTAACCCAAGCGACACCGAGACTGACGACCATGGCACCCAAGGTAGCAGCGATTTGATCCATCAGCGGTGAATCGAACTGGAGTTTGTAGTTCCCCCAAATGACCGCTGCTGCAGCTGCCTGCGCGACCGCCAAATCGATAAATACAACGCCGCGCCTCAGCACCTGGGTTCCCATGGGTGTAAGCGCCAAGATGCCTGCGCACAGCGCAAGGGCTGGGAAAACGAACCACGATTCCATCTCGTGCTACTTAGACAGACTGCTCAGCTGCGTAAGTACCTGGTCAAACCATCGCACGATTCCCCCAGGCTGCTCGTCTGTCACAGTCGCAGGAAGGATCAACAACCGAGATTGCATGCCCAAACTGTTGGCCAGCCAACGCGCCGGCTTCGGGTCATGATGAAGCGCGATGATGATCCCAATGGGTTGTTGAGACTTGGCATGCGCAAGCACCCGGTCTAGGTGAGTAGCCGTGGGGGGCATGCCGGGCTTGGGCTCAAGATCTGCAATTGACTTCATACCCAACCAAGGCCAAAGATAGCCAAACGATGCGTGTTGGGTAATAACCGCTCGCCCCTTGAGTGCCCGCGCCTGCTGTTCCCAGACAACGATCTTTGCACCCATTTCGGATTCGAACCGGATCAGGTTTTGGTCGACCTGAGACTTCTTCTCGGGGAAAACGGTCCCAAGTCTCAACGCCAAGGCCCTGGCTACTTGCAAGACCCGACGCGGATCAGCGTGGACATGGGGATTGCCGTACGCATGAACATCGCCCGAAAATGGTGTGATGGTTCCCTGGAAGGGATCGATCAAATCCACATGCTCTGCTGCAAAAAACATGGAGCCCGTACCCGACTGTACCTTTGGATTCCCGGCTCTGTCCTGCAGCATGGGCAGCCACCCTGCTTCGAGTTCAGCGCCGGTACAAATCGCAAAATCAGCGCGACGCAGTTGCGCGATCAGCGAGGGCCGTGCTTCGATGTGGTGTGGATCCTGCAGATGCGTCGTCGCAGTTTGCACGGTCGCCTCTGGTAGCAGCGTCCGCGTCAGCGATGCCCATTCGGGTTCACAAGCGAAAACTGTGATGGCATGAGCCTGACACGCCGTTGCCAGGCCAAGCGCGAGGATCGCATTAATAAGCATGCGCACCGTGGGCTCCAAATCCAATCACGTACTGTAATTGGATACTGCGTCTGGCTGGATTTGCAAAAACGGCTTCGGCTTCGTCATTAGCCCCGGCGGCTCTCTGTTGGGTCCACTGTAAACGCAGCGTCTGCATGTGGGTAGGCTTGTAGGCAACCATGATGGCGTTTTCCTTCAGTCGTCCTCTACCAAACTCAACATCACCCTCGTGAACTTCTGGTTGATGAACCCGTAACCAGTCGGTCCTCACACCCGCCTCCCATGCTGGATTGAACTTCCAGACAGCACCTAGAGATGACGCCCGGTGGCGCATGGCGCTATCGGCGTAGCGATTAATCCCGCTGAGTTGAGCGTACTCCCAGTTGAGTCGCAGCTGCTGGTTTCGATTGTTGCCATCAGGTGCCCATTTCCAGACCAGATCGCTGATCCACATGCGCTTGCCACTAAATCTTGCTGCGTGGCTATGACGATGGGCTTCTTCTGCAGGATCGTGGGCCTCAACCATGGCCTCACGCTTGTTGTTGACGTGTGAAAGACCCCATTGCCAACTGCTGGATCGGCCAATGTCATTGCCGATCTTAAGGTTCAGCGTGTTCACTCGCGAATTGGAGTCTGCTGTTGCCTCCGGCACCAACTTTTTGCCTCCGAACATTTCAGCACCTAAACGCAAATAGAAAGATGTCGGCGCCGTCCAATTCAGTCGTATGCCGTCGTCATACCAATGTCCTCCGAGGAACCCTCTGTAGAGTAAGGGCCGGACTGTGAAGTCGTCGGTATGGGGATGCAGTTCGTTGAGGTAGCCAACCTGGGATGCGAAACGGCCAACACGCACCTGGAGGCCGTGTGGCAGCGATCGAGTCTGCACCCAAGCATTTTCGACATGCTTTTCCAGTTTCTTGTCTTCGGTGTGGAATCCCACAATCGCTTCGCCGCTGAGGTGCTCGTTGAAGGCTCCGCGCAGCAGCAAATCACTGTGCCCGAGCCCGAGTCCCTTGTCACGGGCGCCCAAATCAAGTCCTTGGGATGTGGCCGCAGCGTCTAGCACGACTCCCGCCTGCCAATTAGGGGGGCTCATGGCGGACTGAGCGTGGCTTGTGGCCGCTGATGAAGCGACAACTATCGCAAGACAAGAAGCATGAATGAAGTTGCGAGACATGAAGAGCCTTTCAAAACAGAATCTCCATTCTATTGCAAACGCATTATTATTAGCAAGAAATAACTTCTCGTGTCACCTCGCGCCCGTGGAACGGTTGACGAAGCAACGTGGAGTTCACGCATAAGGTGCTTCGCCAGAGATATGCTCGGTGGTTGAGAAGCGCCGGTCCCAGGTCGCTTGCGGGTTGGTCAGTGCAGTCATGTCAAAGCGCATTCAGCGGGATCTTGGCGTAGGCGATGCCGTTGGCTTCTTTGGGCGGCAACTCACCCGCGCGAATGTTGATTTGCACGGCCGGCAGGATCAGCACTGGCATCTCCAAGGTGGCATCGCGCTTGGTGCGCATCTCGACAAACTGCGCTTCGCTGATACCGTCGTGCACATGGATATTCTTGGCACGCTGCTCGGCCACCGTTGTTTCAAACGCTACCGGGCGGTT
>OMIE01000127.1 GCA_900299025.1 Burkholderiaceae bacterium | reverse complement strand
TTTCAGACTCATCAACGAGTATCTCCCCGCCCTCGAATGTAGCGTCGGCTAATTCAGGAAACACCGCATCAGCCTCGCCGGCTGCGCCAGGAACGTCTCCTCAGGTGACCTTACCAGCCCCAACACTTCGCTTCAACGATACAGGGATTAGTCTCAGTGATGGCTTGACTCGGGACGGTCGGTGGTCTGTCAGTGGATTGAACGGCTTAGGTTGGGAGTATTCGCTCGATCTGGGTCAAAGCTGGATAAGCGGGGTGGGCGATTTTTTTGTGGTTCAGGGTGATGGTCCAAAGATGATTTGGGTACGCACACGGGATAGCCAGGGAAATACATCAGAGATTGTTAAAGTCAGTTGCACGCTCGATACCATGGCTCCGGCCTCGATTCAGGCGGTGTCGGGGCAGGCCTTGGGATTCCGTCGTCTCGAGTTTAAAGGCCTAGAGAACCAGGCGAGCTGGGAGTATCGCTTTGATGTCAATGATCCTTGGGTGACGGGTCTTGGTGATCAGCTTTGGCTCATAGGAAACGGCCCGTCAACGCTTTACATGCGACAAATCGACGCGGCCGCGAACGCCTCAGAGGCGACTACCCTAGACCTCACGCAGGCGGGCGGTGCCGACTGGGTCGAGTTCTCATCAAACCCACTCATGCCTACCCAACTCACACAAGTGCCAAGCACGAAAGAGGGCTTGATTCTGCATGGAAGCGTGCAGCAAGGCGATGCTGACTTTGTTCGTATTGACATACCCTCGAAGCACTTGCTCGCCTCGATCAGGCTTGTCCACTATCGTTCTGAAGATAAGATTGCATTTTTTGCTCTCCAACGCGGACTCGTTTTTGACGCAGGCGTAGACACCACGAAAATGCTTGCCTTCGGACACTTTGGTCCGGAGAAATTCGGTCAAAATCTCATTGAAGGCTTGACCGCTAATCAGCGTTCGTCGGGGTCGCTGGTCTTATGGATGCAGCAGACCGGCAGCCAAAAAACCGATTACGCCTTTGAGGTTCGATTCGAACCAGCTCCTTGAGCTCGAAGATCGATAGCGGCACCCTCTCAAATCGTTGGACTACCCGTGTCGGTGCTGGTATTGAGCGTTGGCAGATCTTTTTTGCGCCACGGCGACTCGACTTTGGAAAATGCTTGTAGGACTTTCACGCAACGATCCGCAGCGTAATCCGATTGAGCAGCCAGCCAACCCACGGCAAACCAGGCTTGTGGATGCATAGCGCTATGAGATTTGTAGAGTGCATGGGCAACATGCAAGTCGTTGTACTCACCTAGGGCATCCTGAGCTTCTGACATGACCTGAAGAAAGTGCTCGAGACGTTTTTCTTGCAGCATGCTGCGAACGAACTCAACCCCATATCGCAGTCGCTTCATCCGCTTGCGTAGATCATGGCGCTCGTCGACAGTTAATTGGCTAAAATTCGCGCTCATTTTTTTGCATTTGCGATACCAGCGATGTAAAACTTGCAATAGCACGCCTTGTGCTGGCATCAGTCCAAGTTCCGAGCCGCCGTTGGAGCGATCGAGATCAAGTTTCATATCGTGCTCTAACCACTCAAGAAACCATAACTGACATTGCCGATCCCGAATCAGATCTCTCGGTGATTTCAAACCCGTTGGTGAGGGCAGTTCGATAAGTGGGGCATCGATGTCGCGCAGGCGGGGCCAAAGGCTCTCGGCGAGTACATCACGGTCTCTGCTTGCGCCAAGTTCTGTGGCCAGCGATCGAGCCTGTGCATCCCAATGTGCTATGGCATCGACCCGTTGACCAAAAAGTTTCATCGCGGTGCGCAGGCGTCGCAAGCCAACTCGAATCTGATGCACGTGCTCAGGACCATGGCCTTCTTCTGCAGCGATCTGCGAAGCATTTTGCAACACCTGCCTGCGGCAATCCGAAAAGACCGCCAACAGGGCATCATCCACATTGGCGCTCGGCTCAAGTCGAATCGCCCCCGATTTTGCTGGCGATGCAAAGGCTCGGTTCTCAAAAACCATATGGCCTCGCTGCGCTTTACTTCGAAGATCAATCCAAAGTTGATAGCGTTTGATGTAACCTGCTGCAGCTTCAAGTACGGCAAGCGGCGAGCCTTTGATCGATTCGATTTCAAGCTCGCGTAACGGAAGCTGTCGATCCTCGCTTTGGATCATGCCTTCGTCGAAACAAAGCTCGACAAAGCCGCGCCTTGTGCGCTGAATCTGGCTCTGTCGTCGAACATCGGTGGCAAAGCGGCGCTGCAAGCTCTCGCCTTGAGCTCTTTGTAATAGGACTAGTAGCCTACGACCTGCCGGACTTCGAAGATGGCGGCTGACGTCGAGTTCTGGCTCTGCAGCGCTGCGGTCGGGCAAGCGTATGTTGTCTTCTTCCCGACTAATGCTGTCTTGGCCCTTCCCAGCTTTGAGGGTTTGAACCCAGTTGCGCCCTTCACGTCGAAGCCGCAGTGCCATATCCTCGCTAGCCAGCAGTCGAGAGGCAGTATCAAAATACACTGCCTGAAGGCGTTGTCGTCGCAAATTATCGGGTGAGCGGGCCTTAATTTCCTGGGCTAATGCGGCCCGCGCAGATGCGGGAACCTGCAATTTGATCTCAATTTCAGTCATCCGGAGGCTCCAGCCCCGTGTCTGGGGCAAGTCATCAAGCCTCTACCCTATACCAAATCGGGACCGATCGCAGCTTTCACTTGCCAAAACGGCTCGGCGTCCTTGCGCTGCAGCCACCACAAAGCGCCCTTTTTAATGCTCCAGCATGTCTCTTTGCCGCTCACCAAATGCGAAAGCAATTGTCCGAGCAAGGGTTGATGCCCCACGACCACGAGATGCCCTGACTTGCGCATATGGGCCTCATCGATCTTGATGGCTTGCAAGGCCTCTTCAAGCGAGGCACCCGGCAATAAGCGTGGCTCTGGGCGCACTTTTGAAGACAGTGTTACGGCGGTCTGCAAGGCCCTTTGGGCGGGACTGCTGACCACTGCGAAGCTCTCCGGCAGTCTTGCCTCTAGCCATCGACTCATTCGGCTAGCCTGCTTTTTTCCGCGCTCTGACAAACTTCGCTCAAGGTCATCTTTAAGATCTTGGAGACTGTCGCCGGCATCAGCGTGTCTCCATATGATGAGGTTCATCGTGAAGCCCTGAGATCGAGTGCGAACTGCTCACTCGGCACAGCCTGACCAAGCTTGGTTTTGGGCCAGTCGATGATTTCAAGTCGCCCATCAGCGTGTTCAACAAGGGCTGTCATGCTCTCAACCCAATCACCATCGTTACAATAAAGGATGTCATCGATCATGCGGATTTCTGCACGGTGGATATGGCCGCAAACCACACCGTCAAAGCCGCGCTTTCTCGCTGCGTGCGCAAGCGCTTCTTCAAAAGCTGTTACAAAACTCACAGCACGTTTGACTTGGTCCTTGAGCCATTGGCTTAAAGACCAGTAGGGTAATCCAAGCCGCGCGCGGGCAAAATTAAAGGCGCGATTAACCCGAAGTGCCCATTCGTAGGCGTAGTCGCCAAGCACCGCAAGCCATCTCGCGCACTGCACCACACCGTCAAATAAGTCGCCGTGTGTAACCCACAAGCGCTTGCCTTCTTGGGTAACATGGACTGCTTCATATTCAATATCAATACCGCCAAACTGTAGGCCACAGAATTGACGGATTGATTCGTCGTGGTTGCCGGGTACAAAAACCACCTTGGTACCCTTGCGGGCCTTCCGCAATATCTTCTGAATCACATCATTATGGGCTTGCGGCCAGTGCCATCTGCGCCTTAGCTGCCACCCGTCCACAATATCACCAACGAGATAAAGCGTTTCGCATTCGAAACTTTTTAAAAAATCAAGTAACTCCTCAGCCTGACATCCTGCCGTGCCGAGATGAATGTCTGAAATAAAGACTGCTCTATACCTTTGCTCGGAGGA
>OMIE01000126.1 GCA_900299025.1 Burkholderiaceae bacterium | reverse complement strand
TAGGCTTGGAGGAAATCGACTCGATGCGTTTGATCTGAAAAAAGCCAATCGTCGTAGCGGTTTTCTGGGAGGATTACCACCATCCGTTTTTCGTCATCAGCTTTGTGAAATTGTTTCATCAATGGGTGTTGCTCCGCATTGATAGTTATCATGGTGAAACTATGCTGTTCGATCCCATGAGGAGACTTCCACCATGCCCAAAGCCCAGCAATACCCATCGGTAGCCCGTCGGATCGGCTAATCTGCGTCGCTACCGCCTTGCCTGATCGCCAGTCAGGTTCGAAGATGCTCTCCGCTGGGATGATGCAGTGTTG
The DNA here is from genome assembly GCA_900299025.1 of Burkholderiaceae bacterium. GTDB lineage: Bacteria > Pseudomonadota > Gammaproteobacteria > Burkholderiales > Burkholderiaceae_E > UBA3064. Next base: position 5,231 of record OMIE01000126.1, on the reverse strand, counting down.
TAACTTTTTCCAGGCGTCTCGAAAGCTTGGCTTGCTCGCAATCGTCTCCGACCGAGCGTTATAAGTTTGGCGCGCTATCTTGTTATCCTTTGCCCAGTGGGGAATAAGGCCAAAAGTGCCAAGTAAAACCTCTATGTCGGGCACGGCTTCATCCCCAACATCGGCAAACCGGTGTCGACGAAAAAACGGCGCAGTGTAGCCTGGCCAAATATCAAAGCGAGCGCCTTCGGGTAGATCAGACGTACCGAAGTAGCGTTTTAACCGCTCTGCTTCTCGTACCGCTTGATAGTGGCTACACATAAAATATATGGGTGGCTTTTATTCAGCTTGGCCAGACACTACGCATTGGATCAAAGGTATCGATATGATAGCTAGACCAGCATGTTGATGTAGCCCGAAAACCGACTCATCCATCGACGCCACTAAAATAGTTTAATCGCCGCATTCACCCAAAACACAATGGCTCCAAGCGCAAGCGCGATGCCGATTAGTCGGCCAAATCGAAGCGACGGTGAGCTTAGAGCATAACGAAGCGCTGCTTGCATGGTCATCAATAATATAAAGGCGGCAATAAAGTCTTCGACTCCCCAACGAACTTCGTCGGTGACCAACATCAAGGAGGCTGGGAGAAGTAATGCCCCCATACAGCTTGGCAAGCTTGTCCGAATGCACTGCATGACCAGTACCCTGTCGTGAGCTAAGGATCTGATGCTAAGCAAGTGGTTGGTGATGTTTAATAGCCGCAAGGTGACAATCGAAAGCAATAACGGTATTTAAAAAGAAACGCTAGGCTCAAGATTTCAGTGCTAACGCGAGTTCATCAAAGCGATCAACGATATAGTCATACTTGCGGTTAGGTATCGGGTCAGGTGGGCCAGAAGGACCCCATTCATCTGGTCGTCTTACAAAGGCGGTGTTAAACCCAGCGTCTTGCGCTGCATTTAAATCGAAGTTGTGACAAGCCACCATGAGTATATCCGCTGGCTTGAGTCCCAACCACGAGGCAGCTGTTTGATAGGCCTCTGGATGGGGTTTGTAGATGCCAATCATTTGACAGGAAATGATCGCGTCCCAGGTGATGCTGTTAATACGCGACACATCAATCACGAGCGAGCAAGGCAACATCGTGAACGAAATAACGGGGGCAAGCTGACGTATAGTGTCCAGTGCAGCCGGGAAATCCTCCCAAGTTCGCAGGCGGTGCCAACCACGCCAAAGTTGGTCTAGGGTCTGCGGGCTGAGTGCGGGCAAATGAAATGCATCAATGGTTTGCTGAAGCGTTTCCCAGTGCACGTCATCCATATGAAAACTTGGATGCTTCTGGCCAACGATACCCTTCATGGTGTTTCGTCGCCAGGTGTTCACAAAGTCATGACGATCGAAGTCTTGCGATGCCCAGTCATTGATACGCTGAACTTCGGCAAGAAGGCTCCCATGCCAATTCAGCACTGTTCCGCCAGTGTCAAATGCGATCGCTTTGTAGGTCGTATTCAAACTTTGTCTCCCTTGGCGCTGGTGCATCGATGACTGAACCCGCCATCATACCCAATAGGATTATGAGGGTTGTGCGATCAGCCATCCAGATCTTTAGGGGGCGATCACCACATGGCTACCGGATTGATCATCATTTGAACAGCGCCCTTCACGCGTGCCTGACCAAGCACAAACATGAATTCCTTGACGGATTCTTTGGCAAGACGCCCGGTATTCATCGTTTCTAAGATGTAGATACCGTGTTCTTTCAAAAAGGTCACATGTCCATAAAAGACACGATCACCGGGTGCTGGGGGTACCGCTTCAAGACCCCAAGTATCGGCACCTACAGCCATGGGGTTCATCTTTGCAAGATGAACAGCAGCAGCATTTGTTAGTCCAGGCTGTGTCGAAACCCAGGTTTTGGGGTCGCTTTTAAGTTTTGCATCGGTATAGCCTGTGTGAAAAAGCACCACATCTCCTTGCCGAATCTGCACGCCTTGAGCTTTCATTGCGGCGTCGATATCAGCCGGTGTGATGGCTTGCCCTGGCGCCATGGACTCCACTTTAAAATGCTTGGCCATGTCGATTAAAACACCTCGTGCAACCATGGGAGGGACTTTGTCGGTTCCCAGTTTAGTCAGGCCTGTTAAGGTCACGAAGTCAAAGGCATGGTTACAATTGTAATATAGATTTTTTTCTCCAAGATGCCCAAGGCCATCTAGCTGCGGACCAACACCGAACCAAAGTTGCGCAAGGTCATCGTTATAAACAGCGGGCCATCCAAAATCTTTAGTCAGATCCCTTCCATTATGCTGTCCCGGAGAGACAATTTGTAGCGATACGCTACGAGGAGGGAACGCTGGCATGCCAGGCTCTACGACAATACCGAGGGGATGCGTCTGGCCCATTTTGACTAGCTTTGTCGCAGCCAAGACGGATTGAGGCGTGATGTAATTTGCAGCGCCTATCTCGTCATTCGCACCCCACTTTGATGGTTTGCAATCCTGGGCTAAGACAACACCCGATGCCCCTATGGCAAAGGCAGCACTTATTAGCCATTTCTTAAGCATGTTCGTCTCCATAATTTATGTACGTAGTGGTCAGGCGCAGCATTGCTGCGACATACCCAAGCAAATCGTATCAGTGGCAAAAGTTGATCGCGAATGAAATCGCTAGCTGACGGACGAATCTGTTTCTAATTGTGCTGTAAACCGCGCTTCTAGCTGCTCACGGGCTTTTTGCAGGGCCTGTTCAAAGGCTCGGGTGGTCATTCCGTCCCGAGAGCTCACTTCGAGCAGTCTGTTGCCTGCGAGCCGGAGCTTAATCTGGCACTCTGCCTGTATGCCACCTGTACTCGAGTTAACTGAGCCAGTCGCGATTTGCACCGCGTGGATAAGATCCTCGAAGGGACCTAAGCGGTTCAATACGCGCACTCGTGAGTGCTTGAGTGCGCTCACTCCGAATGCTTGTGCTGCCTGATGAATGACAATTTGCATGAGTCTCTCCACATGCGAGACGCTGAGTGACACCGAGACCAAAGGTTACGCGCTAATCAATGGCAGTGCTTGAAACACCCTTTGTTTTGCATAAGTGTTGCTATGCAAAAGTGATGCAATCAAATGCATGGCATGCAGCACAAAGAAGGGGCTCCGGTGAGACTAGAGCTTGAACCCTTCGTGGCGGGCCACCGCCTCAAGCGCATCCTCAAATTGCGCCCGCGTGATAGCTGCAACGCGTAGTAATTCGGCATGCAAGGCGAGGTCTTTGGCACCGTTACTTAAGCATTGTTGGCTGTAATCCTCAAAGGCAAGGAGTTGCTCGAGAATCTCGGATACATGTCTCGGGCACTCGCAGCTTGTCGAGGGCATGCTTTGTGCGATCTGTCTGATTCTGGCTATGCTGTAGCGACGCGGGCGCGTTACTGTTGCTGCATCCTCATCCTGAGAGCGGTCGCTGCGGCAAAGGGCGCTCATGGCATCGACCAAGCGCTCGTCTTCGATCGGTTCTCGGTATACCGCAATGCCAGCGTTGCGTAGCAGGCTTACAAGATGGGCTGCGCCAAAGCGATAAAGCAGCATCAGGGGCTTGGAGCCCAATTTCGCTTTAATGTGGAGTACCGCTTGGCAATCCTGCTCGAGCATCGACACGATTTCGAGCATGACAAGGCCAAGCCTGTCATCAGCGTAGTGCTTAGCTTTGGGCGCTTGTTTGCCGACCTCAAGACTGAGGCCAAATGATTGGAGCTTGGCCTGGATGCCGCTTTGGAGAAGCCGAAGCGGCAGGGATTCGCCCAGAATGAGCACTTTCAATGCTTCTCTAGACTGATCACGCAAAGGCGCTGTTTGCTGTTTTTTTAGCTTTGGCGTTTGCTTCGCGAAGCTGTCGTCGCCCTGACGCGAGGAGTCTTTTAAGCTTAAGAGCTCATTGAGTCCTGCGTTTGCGAGTTGCTGCAATGAGAAGCCTTGGTCGGCTAAGAGCCTGATTAAAACGGCCCGGGAGGCTTCACTTCGCGCATAAAGGCGCTGACCGCTTGGGGTCTTAACAGGCTTGAATGCACCGTAACGTAGCTCCCAAGCTCTCAGTGTTGGGCTTGGGATACCGCTGAGCTTGGATAGCGCTCCAATGCGAAGCGACATCTCCTGGGGAGCGCTCTGACTGAGTCCCGGTCGATGCTTCCTTGTTTTGATGGCATTAGTCCTTTTACTGAACACGGTAAAAGATTGTCGCTTCGGATGATATGCATAAACGCTGCATAAGAAAATCAATCCGATGTCTGTGCTAAGTCATTTGCAGAAATTTGGCCGCTAAGCCTAGGCATGCACTCATCGCAAGCAGCGCGATCGGACCCATCCTTGTGAGCAAAATGAGTAAGGCCATCATCAGTCCTATGCAGAAAGCTATGAAGTCAATGCTTCCAGAAAATCCCTTTGGCCAAATGACGTGGTGAGCAAAAAACATCGCCAGATTGAGGATGACGCCAACGACCGCTGCAGTGATCGCGCTAAGGGGTGGGGTAAATCCAAGCCTCCCCTTTGTTGATTCGATGATTGGACCACCAGCAAGAATAAAGATGAATGACGGCAGAAAGGTAAAAAATGTAACGATACATGCGGCAAGAGCCCCACCCAAAAAGAGGGCATCGGGCCCGAGTACAGCCTTGAACCAGCCACCTAAAAAGGCAACAAATGCAACCACCATAATGAGAGGTCCTGGCGTTGTTTCCCCCAACGCAAGACCATCGATCATCTGGGTGGCGCTCAGCCATTGGTGAGTCTCCACAGCGCCCTGGTGAACATAGGGCAAGACGGCATAAGCGCCTCCAAAGGTAAGCAATGCCGCTTTCGTAAAAAACCAGGCCATTTGTGTCAGCGTTGCTTGTGCACCTAGTGTGGCGACTAAACAGGCCATTGCGGCAGCCCACAAGCCTATACCCACAAGCAGGACTTTAAGTAATTTCGAGCGCTTAAATCGAGCGTGTTCTGGTGTTGGTGTGTCATCGTCAATGATTGCTCTTGCTTCCATCTGATTTGCAACTGCATGAGGTGGCTTGCTAGCAAACAGATCGGGCAGATGCTTAGAAGCAAACAAGCCGAACAGACCCGCTGCAAGCACGATCACCGGGAATGCAATTTCGAACGCAAATATCGCTACAAATGAAGTGGCAGCCAAGCACCACATCCAGCGATTTCTTAGGGCTCGTTTCCCAATTCGATAAGTGGCCTGGATTACAAGCACGGTCACCGCCGGCTTGAGAC
>OMIE01000125.1 GCA_900299025.1 Burkholderiaceae bacterium | reverse complement strand
GGCAAGAGCAAATCCATCTTGATGCCATGAATCGCATCTTGCCCTGGCGATTCCGAAGTCGCTTATTACCGATATGGATTTTAGCAGGGATAATGACCGGTAGCATTCCAGCGATGCTTGGGCGCCGGTGGATGCTCGGAACCATCGCTGCCGTCGAACAATTTGTCGATGTTCACTATTTAGAGCAAATCGAGTGTTTGAAAGAGGACTTGAGTAAAGCAGGGCCTGAACGCTTGAGCCAATCAGCTTGTCGTAGCGACAATCAATGTGGACTCCAGGCTGGAACGCCTCAACATGTGTTCGGCGAGCATCCTGATCTCTTGGCAATGCTTGAAGCTTTTCGCCATGACGAACTCGAGCACCGTGATGATGCGCTCGATAAGCTGGGGGCTACGCGGCCTGGCTTTATGTTTAGGCTTTGGTGTTCACTGGTCGGTCAGGGCTCTGCCATGGCTGTTCGACTTGCAAAATGGGTTTAAAGTTTGGTGCTTATCTAACCCTTTGCAGTAATCTTTAGCCTCTACACCAAACATTGCACGATGCAAGAATCCGAGCGACAACGCCGAGGCTTCCTTCGTAAAGCAGGATTTGCATTCTCCTCTTGCACGCTCATCTCATGCGCGAGCTCCAATTATGGGGACGATTTGTATCGCCTGCAGTTGGCCAGTGCTGGTAAGGATGTGATGTGGATGCCTTCAAGCCGTGCAATCTCGATGGCAATGCTTCAAGCGGCAAAGACTGAAGCTTCCGATCTTGTCTATGATCTTGGATCGGGTGATGGCATCATCCCAATACTAGCTGCCCAGTATTTCGGTGCAAAAGCAATCGGTATTGAATACAACGCGGATTTGGTCGAGCTCTCCAAGCGTCATGCTGTTCGCGCTGGTGTTGCCGATCGGGTCAGTTTCATGAAGGCTGACCTCTTTCAAGTCGACTTTTCGGATGCCAGCGTGGTTACCTTGTACCTTGGCGAATCACTCAATGCCAAATTGGCGCCACGACTTGAGCAACTGCGACCCGGCACCAGAGTGCTATCGAACCGTTTTGATCTCGGCTCGTGGCGCCCTGATCAGGTGATCGCCCACGTGCCCAATGAGCTGGCAATGCTTTGGGTCGTTCCTGCGCGGGTGAGCGGTCGGTGGCGAATCCCCGCTGACATTGGCCTTGAATCCGATGCGATCGAGCTTGTTCAGTCGCATCAAATAATTGAATTAAGAACTACCAATCAAGGACTTACTCACCCAATTGGCGAGGGGAAGGTCAGCGGAAGTGATATAGAATTTGAAATTCAGCGCAAACATGCGCCTTCGCTTCGATTAAAGGGTACAGCCTCACCTGACGGCAAACGATTGAGCTTACAGACCGATTCAGGATTAGACCGATCGCAAGTCCCATTGATTCATTGGGATCGGATCTGAGGATAACACCTCACTTAGGATCAGTCGTATGCTCGCGTAACTGGAGTACGTTGCCCTCTGGGTCACATACATCAAGTGCCTTATATCCAGGGCCAAGCCATACCTCGCCGCACACTTTCCCGCCACAAAATTCGGTGGTCCAGCGGGCATCGAGCAAGTGATTGACCTTGAACCAAGGCTTGATAGCCTGCTCTTGCCGCGGTACTGGTGGACTATCGACACGTATGCCTTTTGCGAATTCGGCAGGAATGGCGTGAATCACAAGCTGACCATCATCCCAGGCCAGGACTTGGTGTTTGGCATCAGCTTCGGTGATCTTTGCAAGCAATAAGCGCGCATAAAAGCGCGAGACAGTATGGAGTTCTAAAGCGTAGATCACAAATCCGGTTGGCGCTATGGTCGACATGAAAGCTAAGTTGAGTTGATGTTTGTTCCATCTTATTGCAAAAGCGGGTGTTGATGCGGCAAGCGCGCTCAACAATGGCCCGCAAATGTGCAAGATTAAGCTTTCTTGCCTTGGGCATGTATCAAAGGAGTTCGCTTGTGAAGAACACAAACATCGTAAGCCTAACGACACTCTCGTGTAGTGCAGGGTGGCGGAATTACTATTTTGTGAAGCTAGTTACCGATGAGGGCGTGGTGGGGTGGAGTGAATTCGATGAGGGATTTGGCTCACCGGGTGTTGCAGCGGTCATTGAGCAACTCAGCCCACGCGTGATTGGTCAGTCGGTTATGCAACATGAGCGCATCCGCGAGGAGCTCTTTAGTGCGACCCGTCCTGGTGCGGGCGGTGTGGTAGGGCAGGCACTAGGGGCCATCGAGAATGCCTTGCTTGATGCCAAAGCAAAGACCTTAGGGCTGCCTTGTTACGAACTCTTGGGAGGGAAGATACGCGATCGTCTGCCAGTTTATTGGTCGCATTTCGTGACATGGCGCGCGGGTCGGATTCCTTTCTACCAGCCCGAAATAAGGGATCAATCGGGCGTTCGGGCGATGGCCAAAGAGGCTGTTGAGCGCGGATTTAAGGCCGTAAAAACCAATATCTGGCGCTATGAACAAGCTGGCATCGCAGGCTGGGCGCCTGGATTTGGGAATCCATTTTCGCCGCCTTTGAATGTCGAAAAAAAGATTTTGAATGGTTTACGAGAACATTTGCAAACGATTCGCGAATCAGCCGGCCCGGATCTCGAAATCCTGCTCGATTTGAATTTCAATGCAAAAACTGAAGGCTATTTGAAAATTTTACGTGGGACTTCTGATCATGATTTATTTTGGGTCGAGATCGATAGCCGTGATCCCGATGCATTGGCCTTCATTCGCTCGCATAGTCCACATCCCATTGCCTCGTGTGAAACACTCATCGGTGTCCAACAGTTCTTGCCCTTTTTTAGGCGCCAAGCAATCGACGTAGCGATTATCGATACGCCTTGGAATGGTGTTTGGCAGTCGATGAAGATCGCAGCGGTTGCGGATGCCCATGAGGTGAACGTTGCTTGCCATAATTTTTACGGCCATCTTTGCACGATGATGAATGCGCACTTTTGTGCTGCTGTGCCTAATTTGCGCATCATGGAAGTAGATATCGACCGGATCTCTTGGGATCATGAATTGTTTACCCATGTGCCCTCGTTTGAGGATGGCCATTTGCTGATGCCTGATCGACCAGGCTGGGGGACTGAGCCCATCGAGGAGGCGATTCTTGCGCATCCCCCAATCAAGCTTCATGGTCTTATGGGACGAAGTCGAACGCAAACTTGATCGACGATTAAATGCGGCTGGCATGTCCTTCGCACCATAGCTCAGCATCCTAGACAAAGGGCCTTACTCCATGGAGCCTGTTGACGTTCTCATTATTGGAGCGGGAGCATCTGGTGCGGCTGTCGCCTGGAGTCTTGCAGAAACACGGATGCGCATTCTCTGTCTAGAGCAGGGAGACTGGGTTCGGC
>OMIE01000124.1 GCA_900299025.1 Burkholderiaceae bacterium | reverse complement strand
CGCACCTTGTGCGCTTTGCGAATTCAGCTAATCCTCTGGGTCCTAACTCCTCGCTAAAGCTTCCCCGCTACGGCAGGCGCTAGCAGAGCCCCATGATTCAGCTGCTCGATCAGCAAAGCACCTGGCAATCCATGGTCAAATTTAACATTGGCCAGCGCGTGAGCTTTGACCCAGACGGGCGCATGCGTTGGGGCGTTGTCATCAAGTTCAATCCCAAAACCGTTGTGGTGATGACTGATGATGGGCATCGCTGGAACAGCTAGCATCGGCATCTACAGTATCGGCGGCACCCTTGCCTTTGATATCGCTCAGTCGATTGAGGGTACCGTCTTTGAAGTGATCGATGGTGCGCGCCACGCGCCCGTTCGGGCCTGGCCCAAAGACACCGTCCTTGATGCATCCGATGGGTTAATGGCAAGTTTTGGGCTTGGTGGGATTCCACCCAAGATAGTGCTTCTCGGTATAGCGATCTAAGTATTGATGTCGCGTCGCTTTACCCCAACATCAGCATGCATCCTGCCCGTACGCCCGCGCATTTGGATGAATCACACGTTCACGCGGTTTATAGACAAGCATGGCAATAAGGCATCGCTACAAAGACAAACATAGGACTTGCGCATGACCGAGAAACTCACCCCTGTTGAAGAGCGCTTTGCCAACGAAGTGGCCCTTGGCAAAAGCCAGGCTGCAGCCTATCGCATTGCTAATCCCAAATCGACGAAGTGGAAAGATGGCAGCGTCTACGTGAAGGCTTCGCTCATGATGGGCAACGCTAAGGTAAAGCAAAGGATTGCTGAGATCCAACAAATGCTTTTAATCCGATCGATTTGGTCGCGCGAACAAAGCGTCATAGCCCTTAAAGAGGTCATCGATGCGCCCGATCGCAAAAGTGATGTGGTCGCAGCCGTTCGCGAGTTAAACACCATGCATGGCTTTCATGAGGCTCAAAAGATTGAACATTCTGGGACCGTCACGAGCATTGAGCGTCGGATTGTGGATGTTGCTATTAAGGCTGTTGCTGGAGGCCAATAGATACGGCTTTAGCTTGGTGCAAGCTCCAAACTCGGTTATGCTGGTATAACCATGCGTATCGTTTTGGACACCTCGGTATTGGTTTCTGCCTCACGTTCCAGGCAGGGCGCAAGCTTCGCCCTGATGAGTATGTTGCCCAACCCGCGCTTTGAGTTTGCATTGTCGGTAGCCCTTTATACCGAGTGGCAGGAGGTACTCACCCGGCCGGAGCATCTTCCCCCCGGGCTCCAGCGTGAAGATGTTCTGGCTTATCTGCATTATTTGACATCCATTGCCCACCTGCAGGACGTGTATTACCTTTGGCGCCCTTTTCTACGGGATCCTGACGACGACGTGGTGCTGGAGTGTGCCGTGGCGTCGAATAGTCAGTATCTGGTGACCCATAACATCCAGGATTTCCAGCGCATTGTTGAGCTGGGGGTAATGCCAATCACCCCGGCATCTTTTTTGGCCTTCTTGAGGAGTTCATCGTGACCGCCCTGACCGTACGCCTTCCGAATTCAGTGCACGCCAAGATCCGCGAATTAGCTGCGCGTGATGCGATCTCGGTTAACCAGTTTATTGCCAGCGCAGCTGCAGAAAAGCTGGCATCCATGCTGACCTTGGACTACTTACGTCAGGAGGCTGCCCAAGGTCGGCGGGCAGATTTCGAGCGCTATCTGGATGCTGTACCGGATGTTCCTGACGATGCCGACAAAGTTTGAAGGTGCTTACTTTGCCAAGGACTTAAACCTTGCACGAGCACAGGGCCGTATCGGCAAACTTGCCGCTGATCCATTGCTCAGAACGAAGCTCTCTTTCTAGATCTTGGTGGAACGGGCGCAAAAGCCGATGCCTTTGTAATTTGGCTGTGCCAGTTCGTGGGTCGCGAGATCCGCGTGCTCAACTACTATGAAGCCGTCGGTCAGCCGCTATCAGCACATCTTGCCTGGCTGCATGCGCAAGACTTGGGACCGGACTAAAGCGTCGGCGAATTTTTTATGAAGAGCTAACTTATCCAATAGTCGGCCGAAGTTAGCCAAGTTTTGGGCACTGGTCTAAGCTATCTGACTTGATTACTTAACCGAAGCTACGTCATGAAACGCGCTCATTTGCTCGATAACAACATCGGATTGGAATGGCCTAACTTTGCTAGCACGCAAGCAATCGCTGACATTGAGGCAGTGCCGATTCGTAAGCGCTTAGCGGCACTCAGCACTTACGAGGCGCTACGCATCGGCGCTTCGCATGATCCCACAGCCATGGCAATCCAGTTACTGCCAAACAGCTCACCAGACGATGAGCCGATTCGGCTAACACATGGTCAATTTTTTGCCGGCGTCACACAAGTCGCTAATGCCTTGCATGCGCTTGGCGTGAGGCAAGGCGATGCCGTGAGCTTTCTTTTGCCGCTCCTGCCGCAGGCGTTCCTGACGCTCTTTGGCGCTGAGGCAGCAGGTATTGCCAACCCGGTCAATCCAATGCTTGAGCCCTGGCAGTTAGCAGACATCCTACGGGCTGCGCGCACGCGTGTATTGGTAACCTTAGGGCCGACCCCAAACGCCGATCTTTGGGAGAAGGTGCAAAAGATTCGCCATGAGTTGCCCGATCTTCGGGCGGTGCTTGTCGTCGGTGGCACTGAGGTGGCCACAGCCAGTGCATCAGAAGCAAGTACACGCGTTGGCGAAGGGCTAAACGCGCCGATTTTTGACTTTGAAAGTCTTGTAAGCGCTCAACCTGACAACCTGCTCGTGAGTGATCGTCACATCGACCCAGACGAAGTCGCCGCCTACTTTCACACCGGCGGGACGACGGGCACGCCGAAGTTGGTCCGCCACAGCCATTTGAATCAGGTCACCCAGGCCTGGGCCATGGGTTTGATGCTACGCATCGAACCGGGCGAGCGCGTTCTCTTTGGTTTGCCACTCTTTCACGTTGGCGGCGCGCTTACCCAGGCTTTAGCCTACCTTTGTTGCGGAGGATGCCTCGTCGTCGTGTCAGAGGCCGGCTGGCGCAGTCAGGCCGCTGTGAGCAATGTATGGCGTTTGGTGCAGGCCTATCGACCGCGCTCGTTCGTGGGCGTTCCGACCGTTCTGGTTGCTGCGTTAAGTGTCTCTGTGCAAGATGCCGATATTTCCTGTCTTAAGCGAGCAGCGGGTGGCGGATCGGCGATCCCCGTGGCTGTGGGCAAAGCCTACACTCAGATGGGTATGCCTGTCATCGAGGTTTATGGCATGACCGAGACTTCTAGTGTGCATGTCATGAGTTACGAGGATCGGCCTATTCGGCTGGGTTCAGTTGGCCAACCCGTACCCTATGCACGCGTGAGGGTCGTCAAAATCGACGCTCACGGAAAGCTCATCGGCGAGTGCGCCATCAACGAGATTGGCGTCATTGCTATGGCAGGACCGGGCGTGTTTTCGGGTTATTTGAGCGAGATCCACAACAAAGACGCTTTCGTGGAGCCAGGCTGGGTTAATTCTGGCGATCTTGGCCGGCTCGATGAAGACGGCTACCTTTGGATCACGGGACGTGCTAAGGATTTGGTGATTCGAGGCGGCCACAACATCGACCCACAACCGATCGAAGAGATCCTCTTCACACACCCTTCGGTGGCACTCGCCGCGATGGTGGGTCGTCCCGATCCTTATGCCGGCGAACTGCCAGTAGCCTATGTGCAGCCCAAGCCCGGGCAAGCAATCGACTCAAGCGAACTCATCGACTTTGTTCGTGAACGCACCCCCGAGCGCGCTGCCGTACCGGTTGCCATCTATGAAATTCAGCCGATGCCGCTCACAGGCGTGGGTAAGGTCTTTAAGCCCGCGCTACGTCTTGATGCGGCGCGACGCGTTGCCGAAAGCCTGTTGGCTGATGCCCCTTTGGGTAAGGGGTCCTTGGTTATCACATCAGCGTCACATCCGCTACATGGCAGTCTGATCACGCTTCGATTTAAGGACATGACAACTGCAGACAAAGCCGACTTAGATCGCTTCGTAAAGCAAAGGCTAGGACCGCTGACCATAGGGTATGAGTTGGTTTGGGAGTAAGCAGCGCGACCGCTCTATCCTCCCTCTTTTTTAGTCGCGTTTTAACAAATCTCTATATCGCTCTTTTCTCGCGACGGGAGTCCTTGCGTTGTGGAACGAATCTCTTTACGACCAAACAATTCTTTATTTTGTACCAATCAATGATCGGAGCTTGGCATCAGTACAAACAGCCGTCTAGAGATCCGGTATTTATTGAGAAAGGGATTCTCACTTTCACGATTCATGCCTAAACTAGGGCGAAGTCGATCCATGGACGTCTTTTTATGCTCCTGGACCGAAGATGACCCATACAGCAGTGTCTGGTGTATGGTTTTCAAAGCGATGCACCTCTCCCGCAGCAGCAAAGAGCAAGTCACCAGAGGCAAACTTCACGCGTTCTCCTTGGCGAACAAAATCTCCCTGGCCTGAAACAACAACATAGACCTCGTCACGGTCATGGGGAGTTTGCGGGTCTACGCTAGGCGGACGATACCAACGCACCTCCAGCCCGGCCGTATTCAAAACCAGTTTACTCAGCCGAGCTACAGGCATTGATAAGGCATCGGCAGCATCAATAGCAACTCTTGTTGGGGTGGAATAAGCCGTCAAACGCTAAAGGAAGCAAGGCTTTTCTATTCGGTTCTTGCGTCGCACCCTAACCCCTTACGTTAAGCAACGGATGTAATACCCATAGAGCAGCGCTATAGTTGAGCGATTATTAACAAAAAGCACAACAGATACTTTTGCAATAAGATCGTGTAAATCGTGGCCACCCGGCATGATACCTAGCAACATCGTTGGGCACACAATTCGATCTAAATAATTAAGCGTTCAGTAAGCCTCTTCTCCGTTCTCGAAATAACGTTTCAAGGAAAGCAGGATTGCAGTGCGCCTATGACGGCTTTCTTCAACAACGTGGACCCTCAGCAGATCGATGGAGATCATTTTTTCCGCAAGGAGGGTCGCTCGGATCCTCGCAAGGTTGCGCAAGCAGGCGTTGAAGTGATGACCCGAGGCGGTTTGACCCAAGTCGTCGGTATGTCCAACAGGCTCATGATTTTGGGCAACCGTCCTGTCCCAAGGACGATGGTTGCGGCAATCACCAAGCGCATGCTGCGGCCTGCACCCGTGAAGTCCAGCATGATTTGATCTCACTATCTTCATATCGCCACCTATTCAATCCGCCCACTGGGATGAACCGATTCACGAGGTATTTGCCATGAAACCGTCTCATCGAATGCTTCGCAATCTGCATCTGGCCACCACGCCTGTCCTTTGCGCCTTCGTGTACGCCAGCCCCTTGCGGGAGAGTGCAACCTTTGTAGCTATCGCTCAATGGGTTGTGTTTCCAGTGGTGGCAGGTGCGGGCCTGCTCATGTGGTTCCGACCTTGGCTGGCCGG
>OMIE01000123.1 GCA_900299025.1 Burkholderiaceae bacterium | reverse complement strand
TATCGGCATCCAATCATGATACGCGGCAAGCGCTGCAGTCTTGCGAGCTGCCCAGGTGCCTTCTTTACTGGGAGCGTGGTTTTCCGCACCATCTTTCCAGGCGTCGTTTGCAATTTCATGATCATCCCATACCGCGATCATCGGCATTTTGGCGTGCAGCGTTTGCAAATCTGGATCGGACCGATATTGAGCATAACGCTTGCGGTAATCCGCAAGGCTTAATATTTCATTGACGGGATCAGAAACGCGACTGAGCTTTGCTGCCTGATCCGACGCATAGCCTGTACTAGCGTACTCATAAATATAATCACCAAGATGGATCGCATACTGTGCATCGCTTTTGGCCGCTTCCGCGTACACGTTAAAGAAACCCGCTGGGTAGTTTGAGCAGGAAAACACGGCAAAACGTACTTCGCTCGCGCTGGCATCGGGTAGCGTCCGAGTTGTACCTACTGGGGAACGATCGTCGCCGCGACGGAATCGGTAGAAGTAGGTCTTGCCAGGACTCAAGCCGAGCGCATCAACTTTGACGGTGAAGCCCGTATCAGGGGTTGACATGACTTCACCACGACTCACTATCGATGTAAACATCATATCGCTTGCAACTTCATATTGAAGACTTATCGAGCCTTCGCCCACGATAGGCTTCGCATGTGTCCATAGGATCACACGGTCGCTGAGTGGATCGCCGCTTGCAACACCGTAGCGAAACTCAATAGGCTCATCTGAGCTCGAGCACGAAGCTAACGTACCTGCAAGCGCCGCCACGGCCGAAACCGACGCGACACCACCTATGAAACCGCGACGAGACGACAACTGAATTGGATCCTGAATCTTCGCCATAACGATCTCCTTAACTAGAACGCTAGTTTCGCCGCTGCCAATGACCGATTCATGACGGCCGCAATCATGGTCATCAAGGCGCAATGTTTATCGCCTACATTGACGTAACCGCACTGCATCGCGGTTGTCTCCTCCTCACGAAAACGGTGAGGAATTTCGCCCGGGAATGCCCGGGCTTTTTTTTATAATTGATTGAATGCTTTAGGCAGGGTAAGAGCTATCTCAGGCATCAATGCTATAAGAGCACTTCCCACAAAAATCGCAAGCAGTGCAGGCAGAATGGAGGTCATCACAACGCGCAATGGTTTTCTAAAAACCGCACTTGCAAAGTAAAGATTCATCCCTGCAGGTGGGCACAAGAAACCCATCTCTAAGGTGGCAAGAAACACAATCCCAAAGTGGACAGGGTGGATGCCATAGCTCATTGCCAGGGGGAGCATCAAAGGCACAAGCACCACGAGCGCAGCGTAAATTTCCATAAGCGCGCCCGCTAATGCTATAAAACAAACCGCGGCCAACAAAAAAGCCTGCGGACTTTGGATATAAGACTGTACCCAGTCGATGGCTTGATCAGGAATGCCCGCATCGACAAGAAAATTGGTAAGTCCCAGTGCCATGCCTAGAATCAGCGTCACCCCACCGATCAACTGCGCGGTTAGCAAAAAGCACGACCACAAGGCAGTCCAGCTGAGTTCCCGACGAATCACGCTGACGACGATAAGCGCATAAAACGCGGTAAGCGCTGCTGATTCTGTGGGTGTTGCCCATCCACTGATTAAGGGCACCAAAGCCACAGGTGCTGCCATCAGTTCCCATAGCGCTTGCCTCCATCTGGAGGCGGCCCGGGCCACAGGCACGGACGCAGCAGTACTTTCATCGGCGCGGGCCCCTGCGATTTCGGGTAAAGAATCAACCGCGCTTTCCCGAAGGGGATCTACCCTCGCGACTTCAACGACCGAATGCCGCATAAATCCGCCGATCCACAACAAACAAAGAACCATCAACAAAGCGGGCAGCAAACCCGCGAGTAACATGGTTTGAATCGGCACGCGCGCAAGAATGGCGTACATGATCAATGGCACTGAGGGCGCAAGCAAGACCCCAAGTGCACTAGCACTTGTAATGAGTCCAATCCCTCTTTGTTCAGGGTATCCGCGCGATCGCAGCATCGGAAGCAAAATGCCACCGAGGGCAAGAAGGGTCGCGCCACTGCCGCCTGTCAGCGCCGTAAACGCCGAGCAAAGCACAGCGGAAGCCGCCACACTCGCTCTCCAGCCGCCACCAAAGATAAAACTGATTAATTCGCTTAAGCGTCTTGCGGCCGTACTCTTTGCAAAAAGCAGTCCTGCAAGCGTGTAGAGGGGTAGCGCTGGTAGAGAAGGGTTGACCGTCATCGCATACTGCGAAAGCGGTATCGAGGCTAGCGGCTGACTTACCGATATAAATAAACCTATGGTTATCATACCGATAACTGCAAAGATCGGTGCTCCACCCGTTGCAATGAAGATTGCAGCCACCAGAAAAACGCTAAGGTCAATACTTTGAATGCTGCCAAATAGCCCGCTTGCTGCTGCGAACACGATCAATCCAACCGATACCGACAAGCCAAACCTCAAAGCAGCGCCACGAACTTTGTAGATCGCAGCCTTAACAAGAGCAAGCGCAATCAATGCGTAGCCAAGTGGCATAACGACTTGAACCATCCACACATCAATGCCGTAAGCAAGCGCCTGGCTTGCCTCCCGTTCGCTCATCACAAGATCAAGGGACGCGGTACACAGCAATAAAGCGCAAAACCCAGCAAACAGCAAGGCCAGGACATGATGACCGGCAGCAAGCTTCGGAGCAACAGTCCCATCGAACATCGACCTTGAACCCGTGAGCGTAGATAAATGACCGGCTGGGAAGGCGGCAATAGCGCCCATGAGACTGAGCACCAGACCAAGATGCTGCGTTAATAGGGCAGCGTTGCTGATAAATCCACCGAGAAATGGTCTTGCCGTGAGTTCGATGGCAGGTATCAAAAGCATGAAACATAGCGCCACGACCGCAATAGTCGCCGCAAATTTCTCTATCAGGCCCAGGGCCTTTGTCCCTTCAAGATCCACGATTCGCCTTGCTAGCAGCTTGCACTTATCGTTGAATCAGCGTCGCATGCTTCTAAACGTTTTAACATGGGCCAACACTTCATCGAAAAGCTCACTGGGCACCAATTTCCCACGGATTCGCGGGTAAAGCTGCTCGGCGAGGCTTTCCCATTGTTTGAGATCTTGATTACTTGGTTTTGTAACGATTAATCCGCGCTTAACCATTGCTGCAACCGCCTCATCCACTTCGGCTCGGGCGCGCGCACGTACGATCGGTCCGATTTGCTCGCCGGATTGCTTTAAAGCGAGCTGAACCTCGGGGGGCATAGATTCAAAGGCCTTCCTACTTAACACAATAGCGCCAACGATCGGCGCCCAGTTCAACTCCAACATATGGGGAGCGCTTGAGAAAACCTGCGTAGCCATCGCGAAGTAAGGTGTTGAAGGTACCACGCTCACCATGCCAGTCTGGATCGCGGGCAGGATATCGGCTGTTTCCAAGGGCACTGGGAAGTACCCCAAATCCTTCATGATGGTCTGTTGCTCTGGTTCATTGCCCCAAGTGAAAAATTTGAGGCCGCGAAAGTCTTCTGGCTTACTCGCCGCTGACTTTGAGAAGAACCGCACCCAACCAGCATCGCCCCAGGCAAGCACCACAAAGCCTTTTGCCAGAAAGCGTCGCTCCATGGAGTCGCGTAACTTGTCACGGACATAGTCGACTTCAGCCCAGTCTCTAAATAAGAGCGGTATCGACTGCATGGCTGTGACCGATTCATCAATCTCGCGCAGACCAACCACTGACAGTAAGCCGCCTTGTAACTGCCCGATTCGAATGCGCTTGACCATCTCGGCTTCACCGCCCTGACTGCCATCGGTAAAGACATTAAATCGACCCTTACCATCGAGTGCCTTGCGCCAGGCCTGACCAAGTTGCAGGAGCTGTTGGTGGTAGACAGAATTTCGCGGCACAAGACTAGCGATACGCAAGACTGGTTCGCGAGCACTGTCGCTTGCCAAGAGCGCTGAAGCGTAGGCGCTTGTTAGTGCTCCGAAGCAGATCTGACGTCTCGTTAAAATCATCGTTTGTACCGATCAAAATAAACTATCGATGCGATCTAATAACCATAGCGCCTTGCTGGCTGCCACACGATTTTCAAAACTCGGATAAACCTCTGCGACCTTGATTGCAAGCCGCAGGCGGTCTTCGAAAGCTTGCCGATCACCGGCGTCTAAATCAAGCTGCTCAGCGAGAAAAACGTGCGGCATGGCCTGCTTAGCGCCGTATTGATTAAGCACCGCTGTGAACCAAAGCTTTGCTTGCGCCTTATCGCCTCCTGGGCTTGACCATTCAAAGCTGGCTGCAAGCATTAATGCGGCCCCCTCCCCGAAATCGGCTTGCTGCTGTCTCACCCAATCGGCAAGCGCTTTTGCCTTGGGCCAATCGGCCAGTGCATCAAAGTCATCGCGATCAAGCGCAATCAAAGCGCCCCAGGCAGCAGACGTCCAGTAGGCTAATGCGAGCTCATCGCTTGCAGCTGCCCTTGGGTTCAGCGCAATACTTTTCAGATGGTCCCAACCAGCGTCTTTGGCAATTCTAAGCAACCGAATCGCCTCTGCTCGTTTGCTTTTTGCAGCCTCAGGATCGGTAAGCTCAAGTTGCTCAGCCTCAAAGGCACGAATACCGTATGCATCTTTAACAAGACTTGAGATGGCCCACGCACGCAAGCGCGGCCTCGGATCAGACCAAAGAACAAGCTCCCCGAGCTTGCCTGCAACACAACTCAAGGTCTTGATATCGCCAGGCAGCGCCGTTGCCTGGGCAAGGGTTGGCGTAAACACCAAGACCGCTACAAGGCTTCTCGCCATGAGCCTTGTACAGCCATCGGCAATCCGGTTGGCGACGGCTTGAATCAGCCTCGCCTGCATCAACAACATGGATCAATACTGCAAGTTGATTTGCAAAATGGCTGTGCTGCCGCTTGTCTCATTACCGAGTACAAGCAGTGGCTTGCCATTGGGCGAGGCATAGGCCGGTATGAGGAGGATACCCTCTGGGCCTCGATCGCCAACGGCACCGCTCCGCGTATTGTAGTAAGTTACAAATCTTGCAGCCTTTGGATCAGTAATGTCGTAGACCATAACCCCACCGACGCGCTCAAGGCCGATGAATGCGAATTGCTTGCTCCCAAAGCGACCGACCACAATGCCTTCTGGCTCTGGACCCTTGTTTGGGCTTCTTGCATCGAGCGTGTTGTTGTCATTGCTCGCATTAAATAAAACGTTCGGCAGTGCGATTGTCCTTTGTTCAAACTGATCACCCGAGTCATAGACACGATTCAAATTGCTGTCCCAGATTGAAAAGGATCGAGCTCCAAAGGCATAAAGTTCGGTGCAAAGGCCTGCTGCGTTCTTGCCTGTGGTTCCACCGTTGGGCGTCGAGGTGATTCGTAGGCGCCCAAGATTGGAGTCAAAAATCAGGTTTGCTGCATCACTAAAAACACTTGGGTCAAGGCCCTTGTCACAATGCGCTCTAACACGGGTCTCCTCATTAAAGCCTGGCCAATCAGCGCGCGCATCGCCTTCGTTAGCAGTGACAAGGTATGTTTGACCATTCACCGAAAAGCTTGCAATGCCATCGGGCAAATACAGTCCGCGAACAGGTCGTTGCAAGATCTTGATGGCTGCTGTGCCGCTGTTTGTATTGGTACCTCCGTCTTCATCGGAAGCGTCGAGTCCCATGCCCGCTAAGCTATGATCCTTGTAACCGAGCGCCTTGATTGCGGTCACTTTGGCACTGACGATATCAACAATCGCTATCGCATTGTTTTCCTGCAAGGTAACGAAGGCGGTCTTTCCATCTTCACTAATCGCAACATACTCAGGCTCGATATCCTGGGCGGCGTTCGCCCCCGGTCCATAAAGCCGCACACCAGCCTTGCGAAGCTCATCTTCCTTGCCGATGTAGGCCTTGAAGTCAGCAGTGGCAACCGTTGGCGTTGCTCCTCGATTGACCTTGATAATGCTTACCGAGCCTTCCGGGTCGACCGAATCGGCAAGACCATAACTGTTGGGCTCGCCTTCGTTGGCGACCACCACATACTGCCCATCGGGTGTGAAGGCGAGCATATCGGGCAACGCCCCCACGGTAACTGTATGCAAGAGTTTAAGGTCACTCGCTTGATAAAAGGCAACCTTCCCCGCACTCGTTTTGGGATTGGCTTCGATCGCCAAGGCAACAAGACCCTCATGGACTGCCACGCTGTTCACACCTGCACCCATGCTACTCACGTTGATGGTTGCTACAAGCTTTGGCGTCGTGGGTTGAGAAAGATCGAGCACATCGACTGTGCCATTGGCACCGTTTACAACAAACAGGCGCTTACTTGCCGCATCGAATGCCGTGATCTCAGCAGCACCGAGCACTGATCCCTCAAAGCCACCAATTTTTTCAAGACTGATACTGCTCGGCGTTGGTTCCTCACTGCTGGTACACGCAGCAAGTACTGCCCCTAGTCCGATAGCGAAACTTGCTGCAACTTTTAGCGAGAGGCGATTCAAACTAGAACTCAAGCGCATTAAAGCTCTCCAAGACGTTAGGCTAAAAATGACGAAAGTTTTACGAACTGACGTGACAAATTGATGTCAGGATCATCATTATGCTTTCTGTCACGGCATTGTCACGGTCAAGGTTCTATGATTCGGCGCCATGTGTGGATGTCTTCTTCTTTGTAGCACTGACCCAGGGCTTGAATGAGTGCGAACGCCGATTTACCGCCTGCTGACATGAAGCTTGCCTTCGAGGTCGATTCAATCAGCAAGCACTTCGCTGGCATGAAACGTCCCGCCGTTGATTCGGTGTCGCTTCGCTTGAATGAAGGCGAAGTTGTAGCCCTGCTTGGCGCCTCAGGTTCGGGCAAGTCAACCCTTCTACGATTGATATGTGGTCTTGGGCGTTGCGATCCCGATGGCGGTGAAGTTCGCACGCCGCTAGGTGTCCTGCAGGCAAAAGGTGCTTTATCGAGACAGATTCGCAGACTTCGTCAGCAATTTGCCGTCATGTTCCAGCAGTTTAGTCTTGTCGGCCGCCTTGACGTGATGACCAATGTGTTGATGGGGCTTGCGGGCAAAAGACCTGCATTGCCCTTGATGGTGGGCCGCTTTAGCCCATCAGATCAGGCGCTGGCTCTTGATGCGCTTTCGATGGTGGGTTTGGCCGATCAGGCATTTCAGCGAGCGTCAACCCTATCGGGCGGCCAACAACAGCGAGCAGCAGTTGCAAGAGCACTGCTTCAAGGCGCCAAAGTCCTACTTGCTGATGAGCCTGTGGCATCGCTCGATCCAGAGTCCTCCAGCCGTGTGATGGACTCCATGACGAGTCTTTGTCAGGCTCACGGCATGACGCTTCTGGTGAGTTTGCACCAGGTCCATATCGCGCAAAGCTATTGCCCACGAATCATCGCAATGCGGGAGGGTCAAATCCTTCTCGACGCTTCTAGCGACGCTTTTGATGAAGCGTTCTTATCGCATTTGTACCGAGATCAACCCGAGGAAGCCTTGTGAATCCAACCCGGCGTCATTTCAAGCAACTCAAACGCTTCGGTCTTGCCATGTCGCTTGGCGTAGCCGCTGTTGCGAACAACGCCAGTCTTGCCCTTGCCCAAGAAACATGGGTGTTGTGAGCCGATGGTTTGAGAAGGATGGGTTGATCTGCGCCTTCGTGATGCATTAAACCAGGCGCGTGACAAGCATTTTCTTTAATCTTGCCTAAAGTTTTTGATCGCATTCAAAAGATTGAGGCCGGCGTGAAGCGCAAGCCAAACGAGACCCATCGCGCGGGTCCGTACGGAAGCGACACGGATTGGAGATCGGCTGCCGCAGCACCGAAGGGTCTCCCAAGCGAACTATCCACTTGAAGCAGGTCCGGTATGATGCTGTAGCGAAGGCCAAGTTGCCAGTAACGCCCACCGCTCGTATCGCCAAAGAGCTCTGAAATGCCTAACCAGCGCTCATTAATCTTCCACTCAACACCGCTACCCCAAGTGAGGCGATTGTTTTTGCTTGCCTGGTCACGCAAACCGCCGAGGTTGACATGTATGACCCAACGTTCATCTTCAGATGCATAGGACCAGGGCAAATAAAAATAACTATTGCCGAATTGATTGGGGCCGGGGTTTATTTCTGGGTGAAAAACTTTGCCTGCAGCAAGACCAAGAGCCCAGTTGCCAGGACTTAATGTGCGAAACAAGGTCTTTGCCTGCACGACATAGTCTTTACTTTGGGGGCCTTGTAGCGGCCGCCCTAAGGCAGCACCGAGCGTGACTTCGAAATTGCCGCTCGGATTACAAGCAGGAAAGGCCCAAAACTCTTCACTCCGCGCGCTGGGTTTACTTGCACGATTCAAGC
>OMIE01000122.1 GCA_900299025.1 Burkholderiaceae bacterium | reverse complement strand
AGGGTTTTGATCGGACCCGCCGAGATCGCGTTGACCCGCACGCCCCGAGGGCCGAGTGAAGCAGCGAGGTACCGGACACCGGCCTCAAGACTAGCTTTTGCCAATCCCATGGTGTTGTAATTGGGGACCATACGCTCGGCACCGAGATAGGAGAGAGTGACCACCGAGGCAGGTCCCTTCGATAAAAGCTGCTGAGCCTGCTTACACACAGCAATTAGGCTGTATGAGGAGACATCGTGGGCGATTCGGAACGCTTCTCGTGATGCGCCTTCCAAAAAGTCACCCGCAATCGCTTCGCGGGGGGCATAGGCGATGGCGTGTACCAGCCCGTCAAGCCCATCCCAATCGCCCGCTAATGCCGAAAACAGTTGGGCGATTGCTTCATCGTCGCTGACGTCGCAGGGATAGACCCGATGGCTCCCAAGCGAATTGGCAAGATCCTTAACACGTTGCTCAAAACGTTCATTTTGGTAAGTGAATGCCAGTGTTGCACCCTGTTCAAAACAGGATTTAGCAATGCCATAGGCGATAGAACGATTTGACAAAACGCCCATAACCAAGATTTTTTTGCCCTGCAACAATCCCATAAAACACCCCCGGGTAGGCTCTATTGAGCGCTCGTTGATCATGCACACCAAGCATACCCTGCTTGAGGTGCCATGGCATTAGCTTGCATCCTTAAGCCTTAGCGATAAACTCTCGTCGATTGCTTTTCTTTTTAGTGCAAGGAGTTCACTTGGCAAGACATGGCTTTCGCCGACCTCTGATCATTCAAAGTCGACTTCTTGGATGGCTTTTTATGTTGATGGGCTGCTTACAAATGCTTTCGCCCACTAGCGCGCTGGCGGCTTCGAATCCGGCTGATCCCGCAAAGGTCTTAAGAATTGCGTTCCCAATTGCGGAGTCAGGGTTTGATCCCGTTCGGGTCAATGATCTTTATTCGAATACGATTACCCATGCGCTTTTTCACACCCTGGTGACATGGGACTGGATGGCAAAGCCCGCAAAGCTCGTGCCCTATGCGGCCGAAACTATGCCAGAGGTCAGCGAAGACGGTACGACTTATACCTTTCGGATTAGAAAGGGCCTACTTTTTACACCTGATGCTGCTTTCAAGGGTAAACGTCGCGAATTAACGGCGTATGACTTTGCCTACACATTGAAACGCCACGCTGATCCAAAAAGTCGATCGCCACAGTTATCGGATCTCGAAGACAAGATCTTAGGATTTGCCGAAGCGAATCGTGCGGCAGTGAGTTCGGGTCGCTTTGACTATGACGCAGATATTCCAGGTATTCAGGTTTTAGATCGATATAGCTTGCGCATAAAACTCATACGAAGAGAACGAAACTTTCTAACCCTTCTTGCCAATCCTTATGCTGGCGGTATGGCTCGCGAAGTCGTCGAGCATTATGGCCATGAGGCGGTCATGTCAAATCCGGTTGGAACCGGCCCCTACAAGATCGAAAAGTGGATCCGCGGCTCCAAAATTATTTTGGCTGCTAATCCGGATTTCCCAGCCTTTACATGGGATTTTGAGGCTTCAGCCGACGATGAGGCTGATAAGCGCGTAGCCGCCCAAATGAAAGGGCGAAAGATGCCTCAAATCGGCAAGGTTGAAATTAGCATCATCGAGGAGCCGCAATCAACATGGCTTGCTTTTAGCAGTAAGTCGATCGACAGCATTGCGGTTCCGCCTTCCTTTATCGAAAAGGCACTGGATGCGAATAATCGCTTGCTTCCAAGTTGGACGGAGCAGCATGTCGGCATGTATCGGTCGGTTGAGCCTGATATACGTTATCAATTCTTTAATTTAAAAGATCCGGTAATCGGAGGCTACAGCAAGGAAAAGATCGCGCTTCGTAGAGCCATTATTTTGGGCTACGACGTCGATGAAGAGATCAGGGTGATTAGAAAGAATCAAGCGGTCAAAGCGGAGCAAATGGTCGCACCCGTTATTCCAGGCCACGATCCTAATTATCGGAGCATTGTTCGCTATGATCCCGGTCTCGCAAATGCGCTGCTCGATCAATTTAACTATCGTAAGGGTGCCGATGGTTATCGGAGCATGCCTGACGGCAAACCGCTTGTATTTACCATTTATTCAACGACCAATTCGATTGATAGAGAGCGCGATGAGCTGTGGAAGCGATCGATGGATCGAATCGGTATTCGCCTTGAGGTCAAGAAGGATAAGTTTCCCGAACTATTGAAGCAGGGTAAACAATGTGCGATCCCCTCCTGGGCACTTGGCTGGACGCGTTCCTCCGAATCAGAGTTCGTCATGAAGCTTTTGTCGTCGAAGACGATTGGGCAAAACAATTATGCTTGCTTCGAATCAAAAGAATACGACCAGTATTTTGAGGATTTAAAGCGTTTGCCTGACGGGCCAGAGCGGACACGAGTGTTGCATAATATGTATCGATTGATGGAGGTTTACGGGGTTTTAGGCCTTAGCTCAACCTCAATCGCTACCCGTTTGCACCATCCCTGGGTTGAAGGTTACCGCAAGCATCCTTTGCTGCTTTCAGACTTTCACCTGATGGATATTCGTAAGCGTTAACGATGGCCGCTTATGTCATTCGAAGGCTGTGGCAGATGGTGCCAACCATGGCTGGGGTCATCTTATTGGTGTTTTTCCTATTCAACTGGGTTGGTGGCGACCCTGCTTATGTGCTTGCTGGTTTGTTTTCAAGCCAGGAGCAAATCGCAAGTATTCGCAAAGAACTCGGGCTTGACGAGCCGATATGGGTGCAATTGCTTATTTTTGTTAAGCAGGTGCTCAGCTTCGACTTTGGCAGCAGTTGGACCACTGGCGAAAAAGTTTCTCAAATTTTTGCTACACGATTACCCGCATCGCTGACGGTGGTCGGTCCTTTGTTGATCATTGAAACCATCATCGGCGTGGTCATTGCTGTGGCCGTATCGTGGGTGCGAGGATCTTGGATTGATCGAAGTGTCATGATTCTTTGCACAACAGGCATGTCGATCAGTATTCTTGTATTTATTATTGTCGGACAGTATTTGCTCGCCTACCGACTTAACTGGTTTCCCGTACAGGGCTGGGGAGAGTCATTCACTACAAACCTATTGGTGTACGCACCCTTGCCTATCTTGCTCGGTTTAGTGGTGAGTATTGCACCTAACACCCGCCTATTTCGGAGCTTCATACTTGATGAGATCGATCAGGACTATGTGCGGACAGCAAGAGCGAAGGGCATGAATGAGGCAAGGGTTATGTTTATCCATGTGCTGCGTAATGCGATGATTCCTGTCATTACCTTTGTCATTTCTAATTTGCCTGGCTTATTGCTTGGTGCATTTTTGCTCGAACGATTTTTCGGTATCCCCGGTGTGGGTCGCGAGATTATCTTGGCTGTCGAGCGCAGCGATTTTCCAGTGATCAAGGCCGTGACCGTATATGTTGCACTTGCAACCATGGTTTTTAATCTCATCGGTGACTTGCTGTATCGCGTTGCCGATCCGAGGATTCAATTGCGATGAACGCGCTTGCTGAGCAAGGCAAGGGCGTTTGGACGCTTGCATTTAATCGTTTCCTTGCCGATCGTGTCGGCGTGACAAGCGCCGTGCTTGTGGTGTTGGGATTATTGCTGGTGCTTGCGAGTTTGCTGGGTCTTGTGGCCTCGCAATGGAGTGCCGAGGTAGCGATTGGCCATGCGCCGCCGCATTGGTTTAAGAAGCAGCCTTCAGAGCCTATAGGAGGGGCTTCGAGTCGTTCGGGTTTGGACAAGGCTGCCTTGTCGAATAAGCAACAGGCAAACACCCCAACGCTAACTGATGTCGTGGATCCTATTGAATCGGAGATGAGGCAAATTGGTGCTTACAGTACGCTTCAAAGCCGAATCTCACCGTCTCCGACAGATGTTCAAGATCCTATAGCTAACGAATTTGCTGCGGCAAGCAAAAAGCTCGGTCAGCAGCGTATCGTTCCAATGGCTGAGCGTGCTCAATCCACTCCATGGGGCGCGGACAAGTGGGGGCGAGATGTGCTTGATAAGACCATCAAGGGAGCAGAGACAAGCATCCTGGTTGGGCTTTGCGCAGCATTAATGGCGACTCTTATTGGGAGTTTACTTGGGGCATTTTCTGGTTGGTATGGCGGTTGGGTCGACGACATAAGCAATTGGATTTATAACGTATTTAACGCTATACCAGGTATTTTGCTTATTCTTGCCATTGCTGCGGTGCTTGACTCAAAGGGTGTTTTATCAGTCGTGATCATTCTTGGCGTTACCGGTTGGACCGGCGTTTATCGCCTCGTTCGGGGCGAGTATTTAAAGCATCGTGAGCGCGATTATGTCCGTGCAGCTTATGCCATTGGCGCCTCGCCCTTGCGGCGTATGTTCATTCATGTGCTACCCAATGTCAGTCATGTGATCTTGGTTCAGTTTTCGCTCTTGACCGTCTCATGTATCAAGGCCGAGGTGATTCTCTCCTTCTTAGGCTTTGGTGTTCCTGTCGATGGCGTCTCTTGGGGAACCATGCTCACCGAAGCGCAAAATGACCTTTTGCTCGGTATTTGGTGGCAACTCGCTGCTGCAACTTTTGCCATGGGGCTTTTTGTGACGGCACTATCCTTGCTTACCGATGCATTGCGTGATGCCTTGGATCCGAAACTTACCCACTAGCGATCGATCAAAGCCAATGATTGTGCCCAGTCAAGTTCCTGCCTCGAAGGAAGTCGCGCTTCTCGACGTTGAGAATCTTGGTGTCCGATTCAAGAGCGCAGACGGTCACTTAGTCCACGCGGTCAAGCGTGTGAGCTTTAAGCTGGCTCCTGAGCGCATTCTCGCTGTGGTTGGCGAGTCGGGGAGCGGTAAGTCGGTGAGTTCACTTGCCATTATGGGTTTGTTGCCACCCCGCAGTACCCAGATTGATCCGGCTTCGCTCATACGATTTAAAGGTCAGTCACTTCTTGGATTGAGTTCAAGCGCATGGCGACCAATCCGCGGCCGCCAGATCGCTATGATTTTTCAGGATCCTATGAGCTCGCTCAATCCGGTTTATACCGTTGGCTATCAGCTAGCTGAGATGCTTCGGATCCATGAAGGTCAATCTCAATCGCAGGCCATGGCTGCTGCACAGGCCTTGCTCGAAGAGGTTGGCATTCCCGAGCCAAGCCGCCGGCTGCACGCTTATCCGCATGAGTTATCGGGCGGGCAACAACAAAGGGTCATGATTGCTATGGCCATAGCTTGTAGTCCTGAGTTGTTGATTGCCGATGAGCCCACCACTGCGCTTGACGTCACGATTCAACGTCAAATTCTAGAATTGTTATTGCGTCTCAAGCGAAGCAGGCGCATGTCGATTCTCTTCATAACCCATGACTTAGGCTTGGTTGGAGAGTTTGCCGACGAAGTCGTGGTGATGCGGCATGGAGAGATTCGTGAGGCGGGTTCGGCTGAGCAGATCTTTACCCAAGCTCAGGATGTTTATACCAAGGCCTTGATTCATTGCAGACCCGACCCCGACATGCCCCGCGCTCGATTGCTGACGATCGACGATTGGGATGCGTCGGTGCTCCCATTGCGGGATGATGTGGATCAAGATGCGCAGCCTGTATCAACAGCTCAGCCCCTATCAATACAAACTATATCGAAAGCTCAGCCTACATCAGCAGCTGCATCAATACCAACGGTTGAACCGATTCTTGAAGTGAAGGGCCTGAGAAAGGTGTTCCCGCGAAAGATCGGTTTGTGGCGGCGTGATGATGTGGTTGCTGTCGATAATGTGTCCTTTCGCTTAATGAAAGGCAAGACCTTAGGCATTGTCGGTGAGTCCGGATCAGGAAAGACCACAGCAGGTCTTTGTGCGGTGCGCCTGCATCAGGCAACATCGGGGCAAATCCTCTTCGAGGGCCAAGACCTAAGAACAATGAGCGAGGCCGCCTTCATGCCACTGAAGCGGCGCTTACAAATCGTTTTCCAAAACCCTTATGCATCACTCAATCCGAGGTTTACGGTTGGACAAATCTTAAGTGAGCCTATGCTCCTACATGGCATTGGATCGAGCGCATCGGATCGCGAGTCAAAGCTCATGGACTTACTTGATCGGGTGGGCTTGCCTGCTGCTGCAGTCAATCGATACCCGCATGAATTCTCAGGCGGGCAAAGGCAGCGGATAGCGATTGCACGTTGCTTGGCTTTGTCGCCTGATGTGATTGTCTGCGATGAGGCGGTCTCAGCGCTTGATGTGTCGGTACAGGCGCAGGTCTTGAATTTGCTCAAAGATCTGCAACGTGAACTTTCGCTGAGTTATTTGTTTATTTCGCACGACCTGGGCGTTGTTCGTTATATGGCCGATGAGTTAATCGTCATGCATCAGGGTCGCGTGGTCGAGCAGGGGCATGCCGATTCAATTTATAGCAATCCGCAAGATGCATATACCCGCGAACTGTTGAGTGCCGTCCCTCGAGGCTTTCAATCAAGGGAGCGCTTGGGGCTGTGAGCTGCGCCCAACGACTTATTTCGCTTTGGCTCATGATGGCCTCGTGCATCATGCTCGCGGCCTGCAGTCCGTCGAATGAGCCTATTCCAAAAGAATGGATAGGTCAGAATGTCTTGTTTACCTCGTATCAGGAAACGCCCAAACATTTAGATCCAACCTCTTCTTATTCTAATAACGAGACGCCATGGACTTATGCAATTTACGAGCCACCGCTTAAGTATCACTATTTAAAACGACCCTATGAGTTGCTGCCCCGTACGCTGACCGCACTTCCCAAGTTAAGTTACATCAGTAACCAGGGAGCTTTGTTGGCGCCCGATGCGCCTGCCAATGCGATTGCTGAGAGCTGGTTCGATTTGGAGATCAAGCCAGGGATCCTTTGGCAAGCTCATCCGGCTTTTGCAAGAGACGAGCAGGGCGCTTTGAGGTACCACAAGCTTCATGAGGCTGATCTGGCCAATAAAACAAAGCCTGGTGATTTTCCGGAGACCGGCACTCGAGAATTGTTGGCCCAGGACTATGCCTATGCAATCAAGCGTCTAGCAACGACTCGCGTCAAATCGCCAGCCTTTGGATTTTTATCCGAAAAAATCCTCGGTCTACAAGAGCTTGGTGAAACGATCAAAGCCTACGATAAAACACTTAAGCAAGGTCTGAGCCCTCGCGAGACAGGTGTTTTCGGTCACTTGCCTTGGATTGACTTTCGCAAATTCGATATCAAAGGTGTTGAGGTCTTGTCGGACTACAAGCTTCGTATCAAAGTCATTGGCAAGTATCCCCAGTTTAAATATTGGCTTGCGATGACGTTTTTCTCCCCGATTGCCTGGGAGGTTGATGCGTTTTATGCGCAAGCAGGGATGTCGCGCCGTAACCTTAACTTGGATACATGGCCAGTGGGCACAGGGCCTTATATACTCACCGAATTTGTTCCAAACGCTAGAATGGTCCTCGAACGTAATCCAAATTACCGCGGTGAACCCTATCCCTGTGAAGGTGAGCCCGAAGATGAAGCGAAAGGATTTTTAAAGGACTGCGGCAAGAAGACTCCCTTTATCGATCGGATGGTTTCTTATATTGAAAAGGAGGGTACTTCGGTCCACGCTAAGTTTATGCAAGGCTATTACGATGTGCCGCAACTCGAACGTGGTGAACCTGGTGTTGGCTATCAGGTATCGATCGAAGATGGAACAGCTATAGCCAAAACGCTACAGGAACGTCAGATTCAACTTCCCAACACGATCCAGGTCGGATTTTGGTATTTTGGATTTAATTGGCTTGATCCAGTGGTGGGTGCTGGGAAAACGCCGGAGGAGGCTGAACGAAATAGGAAATTACGCCATGCCTTATCCATAGCTTTTGACTTCGAAGAGTATGTTGCAATCTTTGAAGATAATCGGGCGCAACCTAATATGTCGCCCGTTGTGCGTGGTGTCTTTGGCGATGACTTGGTTAAGATCAATCCGATTGTTTATAAGGATGATTCAGGTAAACCCAAACGGCGCGATATCCAGGAGGCCAAGCGCTTGCTAGCCGAGGCAGGCTACCCCGAAGGACGCGATCGAAAAACCGGTCGACCTCTCGTGATTAATTATGATGTGCAAGGTGTAGGTCCAGGCTATCAGGCGCGTATTGATTGGGTGTCTAAGCAATTTGCCAAACTCAACATACAGCTTGAGGTACGTAATACAGACTATAATCGTTTTCAAGACAAGATGCGAAAGGGTGCTGCCCAGCTTTTCTTCTGGGGATGGCTGGCTGACTATCCCGATCCTGAGAACTTTCTGTTCTTGCTCTATGGGCCTAATGCCAAAGCCAAAAACGACGGCGAAAATGCAGGAAACTATATCAATCCTGCCTTTGATCGCTTGTTTGAGCGTATGAAGGATCTTGATGATGGTCCCGAGAGAGCGGCGCTGATTAAGCAAATGATTCACATTGTGCAGCTCGACGCGCCAATGCTCTTTGGATGGTCCGAGGAATACGCCGGCGCCTATCACCAATGGCTTTATAACGGTAAGCCTTCAAATATTATTCGTGATCAGCTCCAGTATCTGCGTATCGACGCGACACGTCGCCTCGAGCTTACTCAGGCCTGGAATAAGCCGATTAGCTGGCCGCTCTGGATCATGGCTGCGATTCTTGTGCTTGTCATGACGCCGGCTTTCTATGCTTGGCGCAAGCGTCAGCGTCAGACCGCCTTTGCAGGTGCTGGAGATTTAATGCCGACCCGCGAGACGAGACGATGAGCACACCGTGGCTAAGGTTTTTAAGTCGCAAGTTGCTCTATGCGTTTGCAGTGTTAATCGGCATTAATCTTGCGACCTTTGCGCTCTTTTTTCAGGTGAGCTCGCCAGACGATATGGCGCGATTGCAGCTTGGAGGCAAGCGCGTTACACCCGATGCCATTGCCAAATGGAAGGCAGAGCGTGGCTATGACCGACCTCTTTACTATAACGAAAATGCTTCGGGCTATGCCCGATTTACTGACACCTTATTTTTCGATTCGTCCTTGCGCATGTTCGTCTTCGATTTTGGTCGGGCCGATAGTGGGCGCGACATCGCCTCAGAGATCAAGCGTAGAGCAGGT
Organism: Burkholderiaceae bacterium; assembly: GCA_900299025.1. Classification (GTDB taxonomy): domain Bacteria; phylum Pseudomonadota; class Gammaproteobacteria; order Burkholderiales; family Burkholderiaceae_E; genus UBA3064. The sequence continues at coordinate 6,508 of OMIE01000122.1, read as the reverse complement.
CCCAGTCTTGCGCTGGCTTTGCCAAGTTTTGTGGTCGGTCTTGGTCTGTCGATTAGCTTTGCACTCGGGCTAGCCTTTTTCCGAGCGAGCTATGTTGATTTTTGGGGCTCGGTTGCATGTGTTGTTCTCATGTCGATATCGTCGCTCTTTTTTATTGTTGCAGGTCAATTTCTATTTTCCCGTTTGATGCAATTGCTGCCGGTTTCGGGCTTTAGCCCAACGATCGATGCATGGCGTTTTTTGCTGTTACCGATACTGATTGCGATCATTGGCAGGCTCGGGGCGGAGACACGCTTTCATCGCAGTATTTTTCTCGAAGAAATCGGGAAAGATTATGTCCGTACTGCGAGAGCCAAGGGCTTAGGAGAGGGAAGCGTTTTATTTGTGCATGTCTTGCGCAATGCTTTAATTCCCATATTGAGCGCTTCGGTTGCCATCATTCCGCTTCTATTCATGGGTAGCCTGATTACCGAGTCCTTTTTTTCAATCCCAGGTTTGGGAAGTTATTTGATCGAGGCTATCGGGTCGCAGGACTTCGCTATTGTAAGGGCTATGGTTTTTGTCGGTTCTGTTCTTTATATATTAGGTCTTATCCTGACCGATATCAGCTACAGCCTTGCAGACCCGAGGATCAGACTGCAATGAGGCTCGCGTTTGATGGCCACACGAACGGGCGGCAGGCGCGATGAAGCTTGCCCTTTTGCCGACTGACTGGTTGATGTGGGCGGTGGTGCTGGTTGTCCTGTTTTGGGTATGGCGTGTGCGCAGGCAAACGCTCTCATCTCAAAACTGGCAGAAAGTTTTTATGCGGCCAGCAGCGATGGTTTCCGGTGTTGTGCTGGCCTGTTTTGTGATGATTGCTTTGCTGGACTCAGTCCGCTGGGTCGATGCAGACCGCAAGGGTGATGCTGCCCTATCGGTGCTTGATCGTGCCCTGGAGCCTTTAGTGAAGGCAAGGGAGCGACGTTACTCCGCACCGCTTGCTTATCTTTCTTTTCGTAAAGAGTCGATCGACCGTGATGGTCAAACAGTCCGGGACTACCCGCGCTTGAAATTCGGCGGGTCACACTTGCAAGATCCTGAACGGCAATGGGCTAGTGACATCACCGAGCGTTCGGCAAAAGCTTTGGCAAAAGGCTTGGTACTCGTTTTTGTTATAGGTTTAGCACTAAGTTTGCTGCTGCGTAAATCGCCTTATCCTTGGCGATGGGCCTTCGCTTGTTTTTCCCTTTTGTTGTTGCTTGCCATCTGGGCTGCAGAACTCTCAGTGGCCTACCATGTACTTGGCACTGATCGAACCGGTAATTCAGTACTTTGGATCGCTCTAAAGAGTATAAGAACGGCTTTGGTCATCGGCGTTCTCACAACCCTGGTTGTCTTACCGCTCGCGCTCGGTCTTGGTGTGATGGCTGGCTATTTTCGCGGCTGGGTTGATGAAGTGATTCAGTATGTTTATACCTTGCTCTCGTCGATTCCCGACGTTTTATTGATTGCTGCAGCCGTCTTATTACTCCAAGTCACCATCGATAAACACCCCGAGCTTTTTGCAACAGCACTTGAGCGATCCGATGCTCGCTTATTGTTTTTATGTTTGATTCTTGGGATCACTGCGTTTACGGGGCTTTGTCGACTCATTCGCGGTGAGGCAATGAAGCTGCGCGAGCTTGAGTATATTCAGGCGGCCAGGGCCTTCGGCGTATCGTCCTTCGGCATTATCACAAAACATATCGTTCCGAATTTAATGCATATTGTGCTTATTTCGCTTGTGATGCAGTTTTCAGGTTTCGTACTCGCTGAGGCTGTCTTGTCTTACGTTGGCGTCGGAGTCGATCCCAAAACCCCAAGTTTTGGCGTGATGATCAACACGGCAAGAGCAGAACTGGCAGCAACACCGGTGGTTTGGTGGACCTTAACGACAGCTTTTGTCTTCATGTTGATGCTTGTATTAAGTGCTAATTTGTTTTCGGATGCAGTGCGAGATGCCTTTGATCCACGGGCGAGGCAGCGGCAATGATGAGTCCGCGTCCAAGCAGTGTGCGCGTTGAAGGCTTGAGCGTTGCGCTGCCTTCGCGTTTTCAGGACTCAGAGATCCACCATGTGATCGAGCAGTTGAGCCTCAGTATCGACCAGGGTAAGACCTTTGCTCTTGTTGGTGAGTCGGGGTCAGGTAAGTCGATGACCGCTTTGTCCATGCTGCGTTTATTGCCAGAGGGCTTACACATTCGATCGGGCAAAGTACTTCTCGACGGCGAGGACTTGTTTGCCATGCGGGAAATGGACATGTTGCGGATTCGTGGACGCCGAATCGCGATGATTTTTCAAGAGCCAGCAACCAGCCTTAATCCGGTCATGACGGTAGGCAAGCAGTTGATCGAAGTGATCGAGCGTCATGGCGTTGCCAGGGGACCGGCTGCTCAAGCTATGGCGCTTGATTGGTTTTCAAAGGTCGGTCTTCCTGAGCCTGAGCGTCGTATCCATGCTTTCCCTTTTGAATTATCCGGCGGTCAGAAGCAACGAGTCATGATTGCCATGGCGCTTGCCGCTGAACCCGAACTTTTGATTGCCGATGAGCCAACGACCGCACTCGATGTGAGTCTTCAAGCGCAAATCATGGACTTGCTCAAGCAATTGCAGCAAGAACGCGGGATGGCCATGTTGCTCATCACCCATGATCTCGCGCTGGTATCCGATGTGGCCGACCATATAGCCTTGATGTATGCGGGCGAAATCGTGGAGTCCCGAAGCAGTCGAGCGTTTTTTGCATCCCCGCGACATCCTTATGGCAAGCTATTGCTACGCGCATTGCCCAAAGCCAGCGATCGTGGGCAGGCGCTGGCTGCAATTGAAGGCTTTGTACCTTCAATGAGGCAGACATTCAAAGGCTGCCGATTTGCGCCGCGCTGTCCTTGGGCTTTGCAGACCTGCCATGAGCAGATTCCAAACCTTGACAGACATCGTGAGGTCCGGTGTTTGCGCGATGGCGAATCGCTGGGCTTTCAGCAATTACCTGCTACCGAGTCAGCGAAGGCTGAGCGCCCCGCTAGGCAAATCGTTACTCCCTCGCGCGATCAGTCTTCGCGCTCAGGGCTTGCAGGCGAGCTACTCAAGGTCCGCGGCCTCCGAGTCCGCTATCGACGTTCGCGCACCTGGTTTGAAGCGGTAGCTGGCATTGACTTCGATCTGCGTCGGGGTGAGACGCTTGCACTTGTTGGTGAATCAGGCTGTGGGAAAACCAGCCTCGGCAAGGCGCTCATGGGTTTATTGCCCGAAGACGCTCGTGTTGATGGCCAGGCCCTTTTTCCAGAAGACGGTCTGCAACTGATACCTCGAGACGCCGGCCGCAAGCTCGCAATTCAATCGCGCATGCAAATGATTTTCCAAGATCCTTTTGCTTCATTAAATCCGCGCATGCGTATTCAGCAAGTTCTCGAAGAGGGTATGTTGGCGCTGAAAGTTGGTCTCTCTAGCCAACAAAGGCTCGACCGGCTGGTGGAGCTCCTCGAGCAGGTTGGCTTGGGCCCTGATGCGCTGAATCGCTACCCGCATGAGTTTTCGGGCGGCCAGCGCCAACGTATTGCGATCGCTCGAGCGCTCGCCGTGGAGCCGCGCTTGTTGATTTGCGACGAGCCGACCTCAGCGCTTGATGTATCGGTGCAGGCCCAGATTTTGAATCTACTTGCGCAACTGCGCGACGCGCTTGGGCTGAGCCTGATCTTCATCACCCATAACATTGGTGTTGTCGAATATTTGGCCGATCGGGTCGCAGTGATGCATGAAGGACGCATTGTCGAGCACGGGGATGCGACCCGACTAATCGAGCAGCCGCAAGACGCCTACACGCAATCTTTGCTCGCATCGGTACCGCGTTTGCGGACCTGATGAGCTTGTTTGGCGGCCATGCTAATGCCACTGATAAGCCATTCAATACCCAAGCTCAGACTTTCATCAATGCGTCCCTTACCGGTCTTGGCAGCAGACATGGCAAGTTGCAAATGAGGATAGGGTCTTAGTGTTTGCGGTTTGATCAAATGACCTTGTAGGGCACGTCGAGAAATCAACAGGCCAAATCCATCAACAACTGTACCGTAGAGCCGAAACCAATGCAGGCGTTGATCACTCGGCACGCCAGCCTCAGCGAGTCGCTCTAAGATCCACTCCATGAGACCCAAGCTGTGCCCATCGCGCAGCAGGCGACTATAAATGAGTGGTGCGGTGCGAGGGAACTGTCTAGCCATCGCAACATGTTGAGCGAAGCAATCTCGCAGGGCTTGATCCCAGGGAGTGTCTACGCGGGGACGCGCGCGGATGACCAGCTCTTCAGCAACTGCATCGAGTAATTCATCTTTCGACTTGAAGTAGTGGTAAAGCGACATGGCCTCCACACCAAGGTGGCGCGCCAGGCTGCGCATACTTAAGGCCTCAACCCCCTCCATTTCAATTCGCGTAATCGCGGCAAGCACAATGGTTTGAGAGCTTAGTTTTCTTGATGGGGCGAGATCCATAATGGCTAGGGTAGCGGTAATGTCGTCGATGGTGTCAGCCCAGGATAGATTGAATCGGATCTGCTATCAGCTACAAGCAATAGGTTTCGGCACAGCAAGTGTGTCGAATAATCAACGAAAGTCGAATACGCGCTCCGAAATTAGCCGATTCAAGCGGAGGATTTACCCTTCTTCACGACGTAGACGGTCATCGGACTGTCAAATAAGTCATTTGTCTGTCAAACTTCCACCATGCCGCAAAGCCGCAAACCAAGGTTTGTTGGTCCTGGCAAGCACGCAGGGTGTGGACGACTGAGGTTTGCTGCGTTCGGCGTGCAATGAACCAACCTTTTTCTGGGGAGACCAAGTGATGTTTCGTAAGACGCCCATCAGCGCATGTGTAGCGCTTGCATTTGGGGCCGGAGCGAGTTTGTTTGCTGCGCAAGCGCTAGCTCAAGGCACGGTTGAGGTAACAGGTTCACGCATCAAGCGTGTTGACGCCGAAGGGGCAGTGCCAGTGACTGTTATTACTCGGGAGCAACTCGAGTCGAGCGGCGTCACGTCGGTTGCCGAAGTTATGCGTAACGTAACGTTCGCTGCTTCGGGTAATTTCAGACCGCAGTCAGGCTCATCGGCTCAGGCTTGGGCCGCTATGGACCTTAAAGGTCTTGGCTCAGGTCGTACGCTCGTGCTCATCGATGGTCGTCGCGCACCGAAAGGCCCCATGGTTGCTACCGGTGCTGACATGAACGCTATTCCTCTCGGTGCTGTCGAACGCATCGAGATTCTTACCGACGGTGCGTCGGCAATTTATGGTTCTGATGCTATTGCTGGTGTCGTAAATATCATCACCCGCAAAGATTTTGAAGGTTTCCAGTACTCCTTTGGTTATACCGATCCATCAAATGCAGGTGGTGAGCGTCGCGAAGGTTCCGTGTTGTTTGGCACGTCGGGTAAAGATGGACGTGTTTTGGCTGGCGTTTCCTACAACGAGCGCGGGATGGTGTTCACCAGTCAAAGACCGTGGGGAACGGACAAAGGGGTTTCGTCATTCGGCAACAACTACGTAACAAGCAAGGGGCTGGTGGCAGTACCTGGTGGTTGTAAAGATAAAGACTTTTGGATAACAGGCTCAGGTACTTGTTCCTTTGACTTCAATTCAAGAGCTGCCGATGAAGCGTCGGTCAAGAATGCTTCGTTGTTCGCGAGAGGCGAATACAGAGTCAATAATGACTGGTCCTTATATGCAAATACCGGCATAACCCGTGTAGAGAGCTTTGGCCGATACGCGCCAACTCCAGGTGCGGTGGTGCTGAGTGCGACTAGCCCAAATAACATTGCATCTCAGGTTGATCCGTCAATGGCGGGAAAGTCTGTGACTTTGCGTCATCGGTTTGCGGCGGCAGGCAATAGGGATACGAGTACCAATAGTAATATTTACGACATGCTCCTTGGCACTCAGGGTCAAATCGGTGGCGTCGCCATTGATGCTGGGATCCGTTGGACAGACTACCAATACATTGAATTAGGTAGAAATTACATTGTTACTGCCATAGCGGAACAGTTTATCAATTCGGGTAAGTACAATATTTTCAATCCCAGCGGCAACTCTCCTGATGTACTTAACGCCATTAAGGCGACCATAGGGAGAGACTCAAACTTCAAGATCGCCGAGATGTACGGAACTGCGACGGTGCCCTTGATGAAGATGGCAGGTGGAAACGCACAGATTCTCGTCGGTGGCGAACGCCGTATGGAGTATTACCAAGATAAGTACGACTCGCTTTCTGAAGGTGGACAGATTCTTGGATCTGCAGGCAACTCCGCAGGGGGAAATCGGGGAGTAACCTCGGCTTTCTCGGAAGCCCTATTTCCTGTCGTAAGTGGCGTTGAACTTTCGCTTGCAGCGCGTCACGAGAACTACTCTGACTATGGAAGCTCAAATGCTCCCAAGGCGTCTGTTCGCTGGAAGCTCAACAACAACCTCTTGCTTCGTGGATCGGTCGGTGCGGGGTTTGCAGCGCCTT
>OMIE01000121.1 GCA_900299025.1 Burkholderiaceae bacterium | reverse complement strand
GGCTGGCAGCCTCGCTTGTTGAAGCGAGACATCGAAGACGCGGGCCTGGGATTTCCCAAGGAATCAAACGAGCAAACAGCTCGACACGGCAAGGAAAAGCCCACGCATCACAACAAAGAGAAGTCCGATCAAAAGAGCGGTTTCAGCACCCAGCCCTGGGCAGTCTTTGAGCTCCCGAATGCCGATGCTCCGAGCACCTGGATTGCGACCGACCACAATTTTTGGGTCATTACCCGCTATAACCAGTCACCGTTTTATGCCATGGCGGTTTTAGAATTGGGAGAGGCTGTTCGCGATGAGCGGCGTCGCCAGATCAGCCAAAGCAAAACTGCAAAACCTAAGTCGAACGGCTCGAAGCGCGATGACTAAGCAGCGCGTTCATGACCCCAGTGGCCACAATCAAACCCATCCCAACCAGTGACCAGCGATCAGGGAAGTGATCGAAAACCAGCCATCCCATGAGTAAAGCGGTGAGCGCCTGCGCATAACTGTAGGGTGCAAGGGTTGATACAGGTGCTGCTGCGTATGCCTTCACCATCAAATGATGGCCATAGGCGCCAATCGCCCCCATGGTGAAAAAAGCGAACCAGTCCAGCATGCTCGTCGGCCAAAGCCAATAGCCCGGGGCAACTAAGCTAAACAAGAGCGTGGCAACCAGAGCACCGATAAACAAAGTCGGTGTCGCCGGATCGCGGCCTGAAAGCTTTCGCGTGAGAATGGCATAAGCGGCAAAACAAAATGCTGTCACGAGTGGGAGTAAGGAAGCCCAGGTAAAGGCAGCAAATCCTGGTTTCATAATTAATAAGACCCCTGCAAAACTAAACCCTAGAGCGATCCACACCCGCTTATTGGGCTGCTCTCCGAGCAGGAAAATCGCGAGTCCAGTGACCAGGATGGGAGCAATTTGAGCAATGGTCGATGCCTCGGCAAGGGGCATCAAACGGAGTGCCGAAAAAAAACAAAGTGTTGATAAGCCAAGCGCTAAACCACGAGCGATTTGTAGCACCGGGGCACTGCTATGAATGAGCTTAAACCCCATGCGCGGCGCAAAAAGCGCGAGCATGATGAAGACATTAAAAAAGTACCTCGCCCACGCGACTTGAACGGGAGGGTATCGCATGCTCGCCCATTTCGCGATGGCATCCATTACGCTGAAAAGGCTTAGCGCAATGATAAATAGTACGATCCCTCGACGCTGCGAAAACTCGGTCATCCAGGGAAAACGCCGGTGGATAAATAGCGATCGCCTCGATCACAAACGATAAAGACAATCGTTGCCTCCTCGACTTGCTCGGCGATCCTTTGCGCAATCACGCAAGCACCAGCAGCGGAAATCCCGCAAAAAATGCCTTCCCTCGCCGCAAGCTCGCGTGCGCTCGACTCCGCTTCAGCTTGTGAAACATAGGCAACCTCATCGACCATGGCATGCTGGTAAATCGAAGGCAGGTAGGCTTCAGGCCATTTCCGGATACCAGGTATTGAGGAGCCTTCATCGGGCTGCGCGCCCACAATTTGAACCGCAGCGTTACGTTCTTTTAAGTAGCGCGACACGCCTGTAATCGTACCGGTCGTGCCCATGGCTGATACAAAATGAGTCACGGTTCCTTTTGTATCGTTCCAAATTTCAGGGCCTGTTGTTTCGTAGTGCGCCACCCAATTATCGTTGTTTGAAAACTGATCTAACACCCGGCCCTCGCCTCGTGCCTGCATGTCAAGCGCGAGATCACGAGCGTATTCCATGCCCTGCTGTTGGCTCACCAAAATGAGTTCCGCCCCATAAGCCTTCATGGTTTGACGCCGCTCGACCGATAAGTTATCGGGCATGATCAGCACCATGCGATAGCCGCGAATCGCCGCAGCCATCGCAAGCGCAATACCCGTATTGCCTGAAGTTGCTTCGATCAAACAATCGCCAGGCTTGATCTCGCCTCGGGCTTCGGCCCTAGCGATCATTGATAAGGCAGGTCGGTCCTTCACCGATCCCGCAGGGTTATTACCCTCTAGCTTGCCAAGAATGATGTTGCCGCGCGCTCGGGCGTTTGCAGAGATCATGCGTTGCAAACGAACCAGCGGCGTTTTACCAATCGCGTCTTCGATGCTCGGGTACAAGGTTTCGCGTTGCATGGTCATAGGTTGGCGACCTCAAGAAGATTTTGTTGCTGCGATGATTTGAACAGGCAAGTCCAAGGCCTTTAGCTGTTGTTTGAGTGCCTCGATGGCAGCCGGGCGGGCAAAGCTCTTTCGCCAGGCAAGTACTACCCTGCGATTCGGTGCGGGCGATTCAAAAGGGATATAACAAAGAAAACCGTCATCACGAGACCTAGGACAAGCGGTTTGCGGGAGCACGGTGATGCCTACACCTGAGGCAACCATGTGGCGGATGGTTTCAAGTGAGGAGCCCTCAAAGGTTTTTTGAATGCCCGAGGAAGCTTGCGAAAACCTGGAAAGCTCAGGGCAGATCTCGACCACCTGATCGCGAAAACAGTGGCCACTTCCAAGTAGCAACATGGTTTGTTGCGTGAGTTCGGCAGAAGGAATACGTCGGCGCTTGGCCCAAGGGTGCTGTCGAGGCACAGCCACCATAAAGTGTTCATCGTAAACCGGTTCAGTGACCAGACCCTGAGCATCAAAAGGTTCAGCGAGTATCAAAACATCTATTTCGCCCTGCCTCAATGTCTCAAGTAATTTAACGGTATAGTTTTCCTGCAAGAGCATGGGCATACTCGGGTGGGCTTGAATCATTTGCGGCACCAACCAAGGCAGCAAATAGGGTCCAATCGTGAAAATCACCCCTACCCTCAATGGACCTGCCAAAGGATCCCGGCCCTGCCGAGCAAGGTCTTTCAAAAGACT
>OMIE01000120.1 GCA_900299025.1 Burkholderiaceae bacterium | reverse complement strand
GGAAAGTGCCATCGCATCAGCAACATCAAGCGCCTTCGCATCGACCTTAAGGCCTCGAGCATGCATAAGATTCAGCGTATCATCGACGTCTTGCTGACTTCTGGCGCAAAAGCTGACATGCGCGCCCTCTTGTGCCAAGGTCTCAACAATCGCCCTGCCGATACCCTTTGTACCGCCCGTTACAACGGCTTTTAAACCATTCAAACCAAGATCCATAACGAACTCCTAACATTGATAATGATTCATTGAAATACGTTCCTAGCTGCGCCAATTCACTGAGCGCTTAGCGATGAACCAGGCCAACACCTGCTGTTGAGCCTTGCCTTAAACCAAATAGCGCTTCAAAATTCCGGTGCCTACGGTGTATTTCGGATCCACAAAATTGCCCAAACGGACAATGCCACATTGGCTTAGCATCATGTAAGCATCCCAGCGATCAAAACCGTATTCGGCCTCCATCCACAGTACAAGATCTTTGTACGCTATTCTTGTTGCATCTTCGAGTGGACGTGCGCTACCGATCGTCATCAACATATGTTCGGTTTCAAGACGCGGCCATTCAATCGACCAGTTTTTAATTACATCGACCCGAATCGTCGTCGTGCTTGGATATTCCACTGCCGTACCACAGACCTCCCCGTCACCTTGACAGGCATGGGCGTCACCGATAAAAAGTCTCGCACCATTGGATCGGACGGGTAAATAAGTAATGCTACCCGGACCCATATCGGGTAAATCCATATTGCCGCCGTGCTGATCAGGTGTGAGCGTGTTGATTGAGTCGATCTCGGGTGAACAACTCAAGGTTCCGATATGAGGTTTGTATGGGAGCGTAACCCGCTTACTCCAATAAACACCTTGCTCATCCACATCAATTTTTCGAACAATCTCTGGCAGATCTTCTGCCAGCAAAGCGGTGAGCGATGTACCCGAAAGCGCTCCAAACTGTGGAATCATGGCGCAGGTACCTCGCGGGTTTTCGCCTCTTGGAATCATCGACTCAATATAGACTGCAAGCACATCACCCTTCTCCGCACCTTCAATCATGATAGGTCCGTTTTGCGGGTTGACAAAGGGCATCCGAAGAACCTTGGAGGGAAGATCTTCTTCAGTCTTGACCTTACCTTCAAAGGCATCCCTCGTCTCAACAATCACCCGATCCCCAGGAGCGATCCTGAGCACCTCGCTTGAATAAGGGCCAATGGTGTAGTGATAAACACCCTGCTTAGCTTCGGTTAATTCATGCGTGCGGGGGCTCTTCGCCCAACCCAAGCCTCTCATCGCTGCTAGCGATTTGTCGAGCCAATGTGTCACCTTGTGTCTCCTTGCATTGAAAGCTCAATCACTATCATCTTGCCAATTACTTCCTCGCAGCCATACGCTCTAAAATATCGTTCGGTACAAAATTCACAGCCTCCGTGCTTTCCGCTTCGGCAAGTTCCACATAGCGATTAACAACCTCTTGTGGATCGAGTTGTCCGACTGTAATGCGCTTTCTCAGAAAGTCCATGGCTGCCAGGTCTTCGGGCGCTACCTCTTCAGGATTAAACCATTCGCCTGGATCATTGGCCATCGCATCATTAAAGCCTGTTGCATACGGGCCAGGATTAATCAGACATACATCAACGCCGAATAATGCAAGCTCGGCTCGGAGTGCATTTCCGAATGCCTGAATCGCATGTTTAGTCATGGTGTATGGACCAGAGCCCATACCTGCACGGACGCCGCCGATCGAAGAAACGATAACGATTCGCCCGCTACGTCTTTTGCGCATGCTTAGGGCGATCTGCTGTGTGATAGCGACTGTTGCAAACACATTGACCTCAAAAACCCTGCGCAGACGATCGATCGGAATCAGCGATACTGGGCCGGTCTGCCCAAGCGCGGCATTTGCAAAAAAGACGTCGACTTCGAAGCCTTCGACCTGATCCCTATCCTCGGCCTTGGTAATGTCGAGCTTGACGATGTCTATGGGCAAGGATTGCTCAGAAAGCGCTTGGGCCTGTTGGTCATTGAGCACCGTTGCGATGACACGGTGTCCTCGCTTGGCAAGCGCCACCGCTGCACCCAAACCGAAGCCACTTCCAGCACCTGTAATCAGTATTCTTTTTGACATTTTCCACCCTTATCATGCTACGTTATAAACTCGATAAACTTAACTAGGCTTTACGCACTCGGCGAACTTTGCCTGGCGAAGCCCGAAAAATCGCATAGCTCGAAAACAGACAAGCTGCGATACAAATCATGAAAGCCGAGCGATAACTACCCTGTTGATCATGGATCCAACCGGCTAACCAGGGCCCAAAAGCCCCGCCCCCTAATAAGGCAATGTTGATCAAACCGAAAATCGCAGCGAAATGTTTGCCTTGAAAGAGCTCGGCGACTATAGCTCCCATGACCGAAGTGAGCGAATAGCCAAGAAAACCTTGGGAAAACACCATGAAGCCCAACCAGCCGGTCCAAGGCGAATGCTCAAGCATCAAAAGTGCAAAGTAACAAATCGCAAAGCCTAGACAACCGATGGACCAGACGGCTTCTCGCCCTATCCGGTCAGACGCGGCACCCAAAAGTATTTGCCCCGGAATCGCCACTACACTCACCCATCCAAGCGCCCAAGCAGCAACACTCGGGTCAAAGCCAAGCTCGAGCAAATACTTGGTTTGATGCACTTGGACTGCGTACCATGCAACCAATGCGCAAAAGAAGCCGCCGCAAATCCACCAAAAGCGGCTCGTTTGCAAGGCTGCACCAACCGTCCAGTCCTTCGAGGCCCATGCCGTATCAACGATGAAGTGAGAGTTAAGCGGCACTTTTCCTGTTAAGCCTTCTGCGCTTTGAGTATCGCCGTCGGGCAGCAAACCCATATCCTCGGGCTTTCGACGCACAAAGCGATTCAGAGGCAAGGCGATAAGCATGAGCATTGCGGCCATCCACAAACAGGCCTGACGCCAGCCCTCGGTCAATATCACTTGTTGAAGCAAGGGCAGGATCAGGATAGAGCCGATGCCTACCCCAGAAAAGGCGATACTGATGGCAAGGCCTCGTTTGCGCACGAACCAATTGGGGAGGTATTGTGACTGAGCCGTATAGGACATCAGGTTTGCCCCAGCACCGACCAGCAAACCTAGGGTGAGATAAAGCTCCCACAAGTGCTCAATTCGGGTGCTGAGAAATAGACCAGCGCACATCATCACAGCACCGAGGGTAATAACTGGTCTAGGCCCTTGGCGGTCCATCCATTTACCCGCCCAAGGACTGATCAAGGCTGAGCAGAAAAAACCAAAAGAAAAGGCTCCTGCCACCTCGGCACGATCCCAAGCAAACTCATCGAGCATCGGCGGAAGCAATAATGAGAACGATGTGCGCGCTGTAACACTAAGCGCCATCGTTACAAAAGCGATCCCAACGATAACCCAACCATAAAACATTGGCTAGGTCACAACCAAACTAAAACACAGGAAGGCGCATTCGTAAGCTGATCCATGCTGCTCTGCCAGGCGATGGCTCAAAAGGACTTGTATTATTAACAATGAGACTTCCAACATATCGACGATCAAACAGATTGTCGACCCGGACCATGGCTGTCAAGCGATTTGTGCCGATAAGCAATCGTCGCTGCCATCGAATAGCCCAAGTTTGAAATGCTGGTACCGATAGCGTATTAAGATCGTTGGCAAATCGCTTACCCACGTGCCTAAGCTCGACGGCACTCTGCTGCTGCCCATACTGATACCGGACTTCGGCAAAGCCGGCAAGATCAGCTGTGGCAGGCATCCAGCGATCAGTCATGGATTGCCCGGCAAGCGTCCAGTCTCCTTGATAGTGGGCTTTCATGCGCGTCAGACTCAGATAACTTTGCCAGTTTGCCGACCAATGGGTGGCCCAGGACATCTCAAGGCCATATCGTTCAGTGCCTGGCGCATTACGAAAACTGTTTTGACCGGCTAATGACCGATCAACCACTATTTCGTTTGTGCTTCGGACGTGAAAACCAATCAACTCCCAACGGTATCTACTTGAGTGCCGACCTCTCCATCCGAGTTCCCACTGACGGTTGTTGCTTGCCACGATCGATCGGTTGAATTGAGGGAAGATGCGGTTTGGGTTGAGCGAATCAGTCACATAAGAGACTTCAGCAAGCGTCGGTGTCTCATAACCCTTACCCGTGCTCAAGAAAATTTGCTGATCGCGACTTAACCGGTGCTGAATGCCTAGTACGGGGCTCAATTGTTGGAAACGCACTTCACCACTGCCGTCTTGCCGATCACTCAGAAAATAGTCCTTTGCAGACAGTGTGACGCTGCCATGCCGCATACCACCATAAACACTATATCGTTCAGAAAGATCTGCCTGAGCAATCAGCACCGCCTGTGCAGACACCGCGCGCTGATCTTCGTTGCGCGTTAGGTCACCAAATTTTTCCCCTATTAAAGCAGCACCCGCCTGTCTGCGTTCGCTCGAGCGCTCATGCTCCAACGACAAACTCCATTGCAAAGGTACGGAGTCGAAAGATAGACGCTGCCCTAGTCTTATACCCAAGCCTCCATAAGCTCGATCAAGACCGATCCAGTTATTAGAAGCTAAATACTGCAAATTATCCCGAGTGCCCCCAAAACCATAAAGACTAAGGTCAAAATTATTGAAGAAGCGATGCTCTAAGGAAAGACCGAGTTGTTCTTGCGCTGTTTCTTTGCGAGCGCGACGCTCTATCGTGTTTGTACCCGCCTGGCGCGGATCCTGACGAAGTTGCTCAAGGTTTAGGCCAGCGGGATCCTGGGCGAATGGCTGCTCCCATCGTTGAGCAACGAGACGCAGCTTGGTTGCCTCCCCCCACTTATAGCTGTAGTTCGCCTGAAGTTGCTGGCGCGAGGCCGCGCTGTTGCGTCGATAACCATCGATTGAGAAGTCGCTGTAATCGAGGAGTAAATCGCTTGAGCCTTGTTGAAACTCGGCTTGAATCAGACTTCGCTTGAGACCGAGTGAACCTGCATAAGCCTGAGCCTGAAAGTGCAAGCCTTGTTCAGGTGAGCGGGCGAAACTCTGAATTAGCCCACCCGATGCATTTCCGTACAGTACTGCCATCGGGCCACGCAAAACCTCGATACGATCGGCGGCACCAAGCGCGACGCTAGAAGCCTGGCCCTGACCGTCTGGAATAGAAGCCGGAATACCGTCACTGATTAGTTTGATACCCCGGACACCGAACGCAGCCCGTGCACCAAAGCCTCGCACAGAAAGTTGTGGGTCTTGGGCATAATTTCCCCGATCCGCAGCGAGCACGCCAGGAAGTCTTTGCAAGGCTTCGGCAGCCTGAATCCGAGGGCCTGCACCGTCCAGTTGCTCACCACCGAGGACCGAAAGGGCAGCCGGCGTCTCCCAGAGCGGCTCGAGGCGCCTGCTTGCAGATACAACGAGGGGCTCGGGAGGCTCTACCGCGCCGACCGCTCCGCAGACGCCCGCATGAAGGGCGAGCAAAAACAAAACCACTCGCATCGCTTCAAGCCTAACACTTCTGCACCTTTCGGTCCTGAGGGTGTTGTAACGCGTTGCACCTGCGGCGGATGAACCTTGTCGCACAGATCTAACTTAATCCCCAAGGCCCGAGCGATGTCAAGTAAGCGGCCCTTAAGCGCGCCTCTAAGAACACGCCTTAACCAGCTCTGAGGCGCCTTGCCCAAGACGATACGCCTGCAGCGCATTTGCTGGGCAAAACGAACAATCGTCTCTGCTTTGATACCAAGCTCGATGTGTTGCGAGTAGGGAATGGCGGCTCTCTCAAGCAGTCCCCGCCAGGGCGCAAACTCACGTTCAGCATCCTTACGAATCACTGCTTTAACCAGTGCCTCGCCAAGGTACATTCGCACATGGCCGTTATAACGCGGTTGCACCGATAATAGGTGCACACGAACTCCGCCGTAATGGTGAAGGCGCTTCAAGTGGCTTTGAAGCGCCTCGGGGTCAAGACCCAGCCCTGTTGGAATCAGTACCGTTTGCATTGCTTCCGGGCCCGAATGTGACAGGAGACTCTTCGGTTTGCGTTTGGGATTGTCGTGCCGCATGCGCACGACTGTCGAGCCACTTACCCACCACCACCACAGCAACGGCACACAGTGCGGGCGCAAACCAATGAGCAAGCGCACTGTGCGATGCAAGATAGGGCTCAAGCACATGATCAGCAATCATCATGT
>OMIE01000119.1 GCA_900299025.1 Burkholderiaceae bacterium | reverse complement strand
TCGATTCGGGCGCTGGTGGTAAACACAGGCAATGCCAATGCGGGCACGGGTCAAGCCGGATTGCTCATGGCGCAAGAGACCTGCGAACATCTTGCCTCGATGCTAGAGCTTGTGCCCTCGCAGGTCTTGCCCTTCTCAACGGGTGTGATTCTCGAGCCCTTGCCGCTTGAGCGCTTGATTGCTGGCCTACCTGAAGCCTTGCAAGCAGCCGACATGGGTAGCGATGGATGGCTTGAGGCTGCAGAGGCCATCATGACGACCGACACGCTGCCCAAAGCAGCATCGATGGCGATTGAAACCGGTGGTAAGCGTTACCACTTGAGTGGCATCTCCAAGGGCGCAGGCATGATTAGGCCCAACATGGCGACGATGCTTGCGGTGATGGTCTGTGATGCAGCGATTGAGCCTGAGCTACTTGGGCGGTGGTTGCGTGACATCAACGCCCAAAGCTTTAACCGGATTACCGTTGATGGTGATACATCGACCAATGACTCGTTTTTGCTGGTATCCACCGGTGCAAAGTCCTCGAGCACGGCTCAGGTGATCGATAACGATGCCCACCCCGATGCTGCGGCGCTCAAGCAGGCCATGGTATTGATGGCCAAAAAGCTTGCCCAAGCGATTGTTCGCGATGGGGAGGGTGCAAGTAAGTTTATTGCGGTCCAGGTTGAGCAAGCGGCAAGCGATGAAGAGGCTGCGCAGGTTGCTTATGCGATCGCCCATTCGCCGCTGGTTAAGACGGCTTTTTTTGCGTCCGATCCCAATCTTGGTCGCATTCTTTGCGCGGTTGGTTATGCCGGGATCGATGATCTAGATGTTCAACGGGTCGAGTTGTTTTTGGATGATGTTCATGTTGTCACCCAAGGTGGGCGCCACCCCGCTTATCGCGAAGAAGATGGGCAGCGGGTTATGAAGCAGCAAGACATCGCCGTGCGAGTTGCTTTGGGGCGGGGCCACGCACAAACAACAGTTTGGACCTGCGATTTTTCTCACGACTATGTTTCGATCAATGCTGACTACCGATCCTAAAGCCGAGCCAGTCCTGGTTGGCCTGGCCGATCAGTTGCAAGCGCTGATAAGCCAACTTTCCGGGCTGATGCCTCATGTAAAGCCACCCGACTGGGAATCGGCTGTCGCATTCCGTTGGCGTCGTCGACAAAGCGCACTTGGGGTTCAGGCCTGGTTATCCCCGGTAAAACACCGCTCGGACCTTAGCCTTGATGATCTGCAACATATCGAAGAGCAAAAGCAAATCCTGGTGCGTAACACCCGACAATTTGTCGAAGGGCGTACGGCAAATAATGTCTTGCTGACCGGTTCAAGGGGCACCGGCAAGAGTTCGATGATCAAGGCCTTGCTTAATGCCTTTCATGCAAAGGGCTTGCGCATGATTGAGGTCGATAAAGAAGATCTTGTCGATTTGCCCGATATAGTTGATTTGGTGGCTGATCGTCCCGAGCGTTTTGTGATCTTTTGCGACGACTTGTCCTTTGAAGAAGGCGAGGGTGGTTATAAGGCGCTCAAGACTGTTTTGGATGGTTCGATTGCAGCTCAATCTGACAATGTACTGGTCTATGCGACCTCGAATCGCCGTCATTTGATGCCCGAGTACATGCGAGAAAATCTTGACACCAAATACACCGAGCATGGCGAGATTCACCCCGGGGAGACGGTTGAAGAAAAGATTTCGCTCTCTGAACGCTTTGGCTTGTGGGTGCCCTTTTACCCCTTTAATCAGGATCACTACCTGAGCGTGGTGGCGCATTGGATGGCTCAACTGGGCGCAGACGGCAAGCAAATCGAAAAGGCGCGTGGCGATGCGCTTCGCTTTGCCCTTGAGCGTGGTTCGCGCTCGGGTCGTGTTGCCTCGCAATTTGCACGAGACTGGATCGGCCAATATGGCCATCGACGTCGCAGCCGGCGTTCTGCTTAACCGCCAGGGCGAGGTCTTGCTGGCGCAGCGGCCCAAAGGCAAGGTCTATGAGGGTTGGTGGGAAGTGCCCGGAGGGAAATTCGAAGCGGGTGAAACAGCTCACGAGGCATTGGCCCGCGAGCTCGATGAGGAACTAGGGCTTCGCATAGAGCGCTCAAGTCCCTGGTGCTTGCGCGAGTATCACTACCCGCACGGGCATGTGCGCTTGCATATTCGACGCGTCTGGCAGTGGCAAGGTGAGCCACGCTCACTCGAGTCTCAGGCTTTTACTTGGGTTGATCCCAGAAAGCGAGCCGAGATGGGGGTTTCGCCGCTTCTGCCAGCCACCGAACCCATGATGGACTGGCTTTTGCTCCCGGCAAGCTTAAGCATGTCGGATGCTCGCGTCGATCAAATTCAATGGTTTGAGGCGAGTGATACCGAGGGGGGTATGGCCATGATCGAGCATAAGTCGGCTTCGAGTTTGAAGCCGGTTTACTTGCGGCGCGGTAATGAGTGCTTGGATATATTGCGGCTTGCAGGCGAAGCTCAGTGCTCATCCTCGCCAGGCATCTCCTCACCTGCCAACCGATAACGGTCGCTTGCCCAATCACCGAGGTCATTAAGTTTGCAGCGTTCGCTGCAAAAGGGACGGTAGCGATTGCTTGGCGCAAAGACCGAGTCCCTTGCGCATTTGGGGCAGGCCACCACGAGGGTTTTGCTGGGTGGGTCTCGATCAGAAGTTGCAGAGTTCAATCGTGAAGGCGACGTCTCGGTCGATGGGTTTGGGCTTGGCAGCACCTTCTTGCCGGGTAAACCGTAACCACATCAAATACTGATTAGCACTCATCTCGGGAATAGCCTGCGGGTCGACCGGCAACACCCGAACCAGTTGATAGCTACGCCCGGTGAGTTGCATTTGATAAGTGCCCTTGTTGGCAAGGACTTGTTGGCTCTGACCTGTTTCGCGTAACAGGCCAAGCATGACCTGAAGCGCTGCTTCGAGCGGTCGCAAATACCCACACCAAAGCTTCATATCCTCAAGTCGCTGCTCGGGCGGGCGCTGCTGCCAGGCGTGATAAGAGGGAACATCAAAAGCGCAGGCACCCCCTGGCACCGAGGCTCTAGCTCTAACGGACATTAACCATTCGTGCTCGAGAAGGGCCTGTCCGGGCTTGCCTTGAACGTTGGCAAGATTGTGCCGAGTTCTTTGCATGGCATCGATGGTTTGCTCGAGCCTGTCTGCGGCAACCGCAGGGTTATCGCGCAAGCTCACAAGCATATTGCGCTGCCGATCGAGTTCTTGCAGCAGTTCGGTTTTAAGGTCACTGCGCCCTGACATGCCCAGCACATCAAAGATCGCCGTCAAGGCAACATGATGATCGGCTGCCGATTCACGCTTGGCAAACAAACCCATGCGGGCAAACAATTCTTCCAATCGAAGCAGGTTGCGGATGCGCTCAGAAAGTGGGAACTCGTACATCATGGCGGCGATTGTCCTCCATGAGAGGCAGAAGCACCAAACCAAGTCTCAGCCTTCGTTAAGAAGTCCTCGTGCAGCGAATCGACCTGCGCTTGAAGATCAGCAAGGTTGCCATGATTGGAAATCACGGCGTCGGCTTGGGCAAGGCGTTGTTCTCGGGTGGCCTGGGCGGCCATGATCGATTTGACGCGTTCTTCACTGAGTCCTGATCGTTTCATGACGCGTTCGATTTGGGTGGCTTCAGGGCAGTCCACGACCAAAATATGCTGCACCCGTTCGCGTGGATGATCGGATTCGATGAGCAGCGGTATGGCAAGCAGCACGTAAGCACTGGCAGCGAGGCTGATTTCACGCTCGCTGATCGCCCTGATCATCGGATGTAGGATTGATTCGAGCTTTTTTCGCTGCTGGGGATCTTCAAACACAATCTCGCGCATGCGCTGACGATTCAAAGCGCCATCGGGTGTCGCCACATCGTCCCCAAAGCTTGAGATGATCGCAGGCATCGCGACCCCGCCTGCTGCCGTGATGCGATGGGCAATGTCGTCAGTATCGATTACCGTAATGCCCTTGGCCTGAAAACAGGCGGCCACGGTCGATTTGCCGCTTCCGATACCACCGGTGAGTCCAACAACCCAGCGTTTAACCCGTATGGGTTGTGCAGCGGGCTTGACGGTGGCGGCATCAGCATCGAGCATGTTCGTCATCGGCGTCGGGCCTGGATTTTTCTAGCATCGAGCATGGTGTAAGACTCCTTAGGGCGAAAGCAAGGGGCGCAAGCTTTGTTCGGCAAAGGCTATGCAGGCAGCGCCAAGGCATAAGTGTGGTCCAAAGGCGATCGCTTCGCCTTGTTCGCGCCGACCGGTGAACCCCAGGATCAGACCGACGATCACCCCGCTGCTTGCGGCGATGAAAACAACCGCAGGCAATGCCGGGTAGCCAAACCAAGCACCAATAGCAGCAAGTAACTTAAAGTCACCTGCGCCCATACCATCGTAGCCGCGCCAGGACTTGTAAAGCACATTTAAGAGCCATAAGCTGCAATAACCTGCAGCCGCCCCGATGACCGCCTGGTCTAGCCCCGCGAAGAGCTCTGCACAATTAAACAGCAAGCCTGCCCACATCAGCCCCAAGGTCAGTATATCGGGCAAGAGTCTGGTCTCCCCATCAATCCATGCGAGAACCCAAAGCGTCCAACCCAACAGACATAGCGCGGCAGTTTCGAGAGCTAGCCCATGTTGGATCAGCGCAAGCACGCTCACGGCAATCGGTCCCGTGGCGAAACCAAGCAGCGCCATACCCTTGAGCGGCTCAATGCTTGGGGCTTCGGTGCCTTGTTGCTGCAACGTCTGCACGTCGTCGCCAGCCTCATCTCGTACCCATTCGTCGAATAAGCGCCGAGGCAAGCGGCGGGTGAGTTGAGCAAGCGGCAAAGAAGCCATCAGCCCGATGAAAGCTGCCGCACCAAGCATCCAGGGTTCGGGCATAGACTGCAAAAGAATGTTCCAGTCAATCGAAAGCATGGCTGATTCTGACCTTGCGCGCATGCTGCTGCAAGCTGATTAAGCCCATAATCGAGCCTTAGTCAAAAAGAAGGCCTGAGAGAGCAGGCCCTTGTTTAAGGAGGAGAGATCAGCATGGGATCGTCGAAAAGAGCATTTGCGCTAAGGTCGCGCGCCTGGTTTGACAACCCGGACAACCCAGGGATGACTGCCTTATATTTGGAGCGTTACTTAAATTTTGGGCTTACGCTCGATGAATTGCGCAATAGCGGAAAACCCATCATTGGTATTGCACAAACCGGATCGGACTTATCGCCTTGCAATCGCCACCATGTCGAGCTTGCCTCGCGAGTCCGCGACGGTATCCGCGATGCGGGTGGGATTCCGATGGAATTTCCTGTGCATCCGATTCAGGAGACCGGCAAACGCCCCACTGCAGCGCTTGATCGTAATTTGACTTATCTCGGGCTGGTGGAGGTCTTATACGGCTACCCGCTTGATGGCGTCGTGCTCACGACCGGTTGCGATAAGACCACGCCAGCCATGCTCATGGGTGCTGCCACCGTCGATTTGCCTTCGATCGTGCTCTCGGGCGGACCCATGCTCAATGGTTATTACGGTGGAGGCCTTGCCGGATCGGGCACGGTTGTCTGGTTTGCCCGGCAAGAGTTGGCGGCAGGACGCATTAACTATGACGAGTTTCTCGATATGGTGGCTTCGTCCGCCCCTTCACCGGGCCATTGCAACACCATGGGCACTGCGCTGTCGATGAATGCGATGGCCGAAGCGCTTGGGATGTCTTTGCCTGGCTGTGCGGCGATTCCTGCGCCTTATCGTGAGCGTGCCCAAATGGCTTATGCGACCGGTCGACGGATTGTTGACATGGTGCATGAGGATTTGCGTCCTTCGCAGATCATGACGCGCGCGGCCTTTGAAAACGCGATTGTTGCCGCCTCGGCACTCGGCGCATCCACGAATTGCCCACCTCATGTTAATGCGATCGCAAGGCATATGGGCGTGGACTTGCCGATTGAGGATTGGGACAGCATCGGTTACGAGATCCCGTTATTGGTCAATCTCATGCCTGCAGGCGAATACCTCGGGGAGGAATTTCATCGTGCGGGCGGTGTCCAAGCGGTCCTTGCCCAATTGCTTGCTGCCGGAAAGCTTCACGGCGATGTGCGCACGGTGAGCGGGAAAACCATGGCGCAAGATCTCGCATCGGCCAAGATTAAGGATGAGCGGGTGATCAAGACCTATGCCTCTCCAATGCTCCATCAGTCGGGCTTTGCGGTGTTAAGCGGCAATTTGTTTGACGCTGCCGTCATGAAGACTTCGGTGATTTCGGCTGCGTTTCGAGAGCGCTATTTGCAAAACCCAAACGATCCCGACGCTTTCGAGGGGCGTGCGATTGTTTTTGAAGGTCCTGAGGATTACCACGAACGCATCAACGATCCCTCGCTTGCCATGGATGCCGACTGCATCTTGTTCATTCGAGGCACAGGGCCGGTGGGCTATCCGGGCGCCGCTGAGGTGGTGAATATGTTGCCGCCCGATGAACTTGTGAAACAAGGCATTACCTTGCTGCCATGTGTTGGTGATGGCCGCCAGTCGGGTACCTCGGGTTCGCCTTCGATTCTCAACGCCTCGCCTGAGGCCGCTGTGGGGGGCGGGCTGGCTTTGCTAAAAACCGGTGACCGGGTGCGTATTGACCTGGCCAAGCGCCGCGCCGATATGCTGATCAGCGATGACGAGCTCGCAGCACGTCGTGCCGCCTGGAAGCCGCCCGAGCTTGAGCATCAAACACCATGGCAGGAGTTACAGCGCGCCAAAGTCGGACAGCTATCGTCGGGTGCCTGCCTTGATTTTGCAGTCAAGTATCAACGTATCTCGATCACCAAAGGCATTCCCCGTGACAACCACTAAGGAGCAGGATCAGCACGAGGCTGCCCACGGTCAAAGCGAAGCTGCCCACGGTCTAAAAGTGGCTACCCACGATCAAAAGGAGAGGCTCGACATGACCGAGAAGCGCATGCAATTCAGCGTGGTGCACGCAGGCGATCGGGCCTTTGAGTCCGACGGGCTGCGGCCCTTTTTCCTTTATAAGGACCTGGGTATCCGGGAGGCTACTGCGGGTGCAGCGATTGCGCATGTGATCAAGGCCAAACCTGGCACCCATGCTCAGCCCACCTGGCACCATCATGAGGTGGGCTTTCAAATGGTTTACATCCTCAAGGGATGGGTCCGATTTGAATATGAGGGGGTGGGTGAGGTGCGCCTTGAAGCGGGAAGCTGCGTGCATCAGCCGCCAGGTATCAGGCATCGTGAGCTCGAACACAGCGAGGACTTGGAGCTTATTGAAATTGTGTTACCGGCTGAATTCAAGACGGTCACCGAAACCTGATCTCACATCGAAAGCGGTAATGCGGTTTTGTATTTCACCTGCTTGAGTGCAAAGCTCGAGCGGATTTTTTCGATTTCGGCAATCGGCGTGAGTTGCTCGAGGATGAAACGTTCGAGTGTGTCGATGTCTTTGACCGCCACCCGCAGCAAGTAATCGCTATCGCCCGTCATCAAATAGCACTCCATCACCTCGGGATGCTCGGCGATGGTTTGCTCAAAACGCTCGAGCGAGGCGCGTACCTGCGACTTGAGACTGATGAAGATGAACACATTCAAGCCGAGCCCAAGGGCTTTGGGGTCGAGCAAGGCGACATAACGTCTGATCACGCCTTTGTTTTCGAGCGCCTTTACACGGGCAAGACAGGGCGAAGGACTTAAGTGCACTTTCTCGGCAAGCGCCACATTACTTAAGGAGCCGTCGTGTTGAAGCGCATCAAGAATTCGGAGGTCAGTACGGTCCATAGCAGGCAAAGAGGTACAACATGCTTCTTAAACATTGAATCGCCACATCATATGCTGAATAAGGGCTGTATTGAGGTTTTTTCAGCATTTATCGCTTACGGAAAATCGGCAAACTTTAAGGCCTGTCGTGTGGTGCTCGATATGGGTCAGGTGTTGTTTTGTTTTGATGGGGTTTGGTATGGATATGCAACAGCAGCAATTTCTCGCATCCGGCGTAAAGGCGTCTGATCAGACGGCGCAAGATGCCGATCCCGTGGAAACCCGGGAGTGGCTTGAAGCCTTGCAATCGCTTATCGAGCATCAGGGGCCAGCTCGAGCTCGCTTCGTACTCGATAGGCTCGCTGAGGCTGCTTTGGCAGGGCCTTTGCATTGGCGTGCGCCGCGGATTAGCCCCTATGCCAACACCATCGCCCAGGATGAACAGCCGGTTTATCCGGGCGACCTGTCGATGGAAGAGCGACTCGCATCAACCATGCGATGGAATGCGCTTGCGATGGTGGCCAAAGCGAATGCGGCTGACGCTGAACTCGGAGGCCATATCGCAAGCTATGCCTCGGCGGCTGATCTTTTTGAGGTCGGGTTTAACCACTTTTTCCGTGGCCCCGAAGGCGACGCACCCGCGGATCTGCTCTATGTCCAACCCCACTCTGCGCCAGGCATTTACGCCCGTGCTTTTTATGAAGGGCGTCTCAGTGCCCAGGACTTGGCCCATTTCCGGCGCGAGCTATCGGCGCCACGGCAAGGGGCGCGCGGGCTGAGTTCATACCCTCATCCCTGGCTTATGCCGGACTTTTGGCAGTTTCCAACAGGCTCGATGGGCATCGGTCCGATTAGTGCGATTTATCAGGCCCGCTTCTTGCGCTATTTG
>OMIE01000118.1 GCA_900299025.1 Burkholderiaceae bacterium | reverse complement strand
GTGGTAATGGCAACAGCGTGATCAGAGTTTGCCTTGGGCAGCCATTTCGCACGCATCATTCATAGCGCGTGTTGCAACGTCTTCTAACCACGCCAAATCACATTCGCTGTGTGCTTCGCAAAAAAACCAAGGCTCGCGTGAATCGGGCTCCAACATCACTCCGTAATCGATTAACTTCCATGCAAAGGCGCGGTAGAGATCACTGTTCGTGATACGCCAATCACGGTAGTTAGTGGGAACGTGAGGTGTGAAATGAATGCCCAACATCGCTGGCGGGCCAGCGAATGCGTATTCAATACCTGCAGCTCTTTTCGGAAAATTTGCGCTTGAAAAACTTCCTGAGGGTTGATCAGCTTGTAATTTGACGCAAGCTCACCAGAGGGTCCGTCAAGCAGGCTATGCCCAACACTAACAAGTTGCCTTCCTGCGTCTTTCTGATCAAAGCGGGCGTCGCTTCGAAGACCTATCGTTTGACCACTGAGTACACCATCCAAGTAGCCTTGACGCAAGCGCACATCAGTATTTCCGTCATATGTTTTATCATTTACTACGGTGCCAATCACTTGAATAGGCTTAGGAAGTATAGATCCAATAACAGTTTCTTGAGCATTCACCAAATGATAGTTACTCGCAAGCCCTCCATGTGATCCGTCAGCGATTATGTGCTCGAGCCTCGCGCTTTGACGGCCTGCGTTACTGCTTGAGAACTGTCCGCTACTTGTCACTTGCAGGCTTTCGTGACCGATCAGCCCGACAAGCCGACCTTGCCTGACTTCACCTGTTATCGAGCCATCGTACGTTTTATCAAGCATTGAACTATCGACAAGACGGATCGCCTTAGGCGTGATGCTAGCGTTTAAACTCATGGTTGGATTGCTTAGCTGATAGTTAGTAGCAAATCCGCCGTGTGCACCATCGCGCAAGGAAAAGCTAGCTTGAACGGCTCGAACACCAGCGTCCTTCGAGCTAAATTGGCCTTGCGCATCGAATTGCAGACTCTCAGCGCCCACGAGCCCACTAAGGCTCGCCTGGGATATCTGGGCGCTCGTATTACCGTCGTAGATTTTGTCTTCTGCTTTAGCTCCAACAATACGAAGCAATCGTGGTGCAATAGATGCGGGCAGATTTAATGAAGATGACATTAATGTATAATTACTAGCACGGTCTCCATTAGGTCCATCGGCTAAGCTTATTGACACAGCAACCTGCCTCTGTCCCGCATTAGCCTGATCGAAAAGACCACTCGCGTGCCAGCTAAGTGCTTCATTACCAACTAGTCCAGCCAGCTGACCTCCAAAAAGATTTACCGATCGTGTACCGTCATAGACTTTGTCAGATGCAAGCAAGCCACTTATGCTTAAAACCTTGGGTGTGATGGATGCTGTCGATACCGCTTGGCTTGGCATTTGGTAGTTTGACTGATCCACACCAGAAAGTGCAAAGCCTGTGTATGTGACGGCCTTATTGGTCCCAACATGCTGATCGATATAGCCAGTCACAGATCCTGATCCAAGCACAACATCGTCGCCAGTTAAAACACCTGACAAACTAGCAGTTCCGCTGAGTGAAATCGATGTGTTGCCATCATAGACTTTGGAACTGGAAGGTATGTGAAGGCTCAAGGCCTTCGGTTGAACATTGATGAGACCTCTTTGATTGACCTGTATTTGATAGCCTAAAGCTTGGAGGGCTGCACTATTGAGCGCTTCGGTCAGGTAGCCCCCAGCTAAGGCTTTAAGATGGCCACTCGATGAATACTGGGGCGCAATAAAACCAAAACTTGCACTGTCGCCGTTAACCAATCCATTTGCAGTGCCACTGACTGCGTAGCTATCGCCATAAATCCATTGCTGGCTTGCTGCTTGAAGGCTTACCTCGGGTCGCTCGCGGTAAATTACATAGCGACCCACCCCTAATGCTGTGCTATAGTTTGTTGTAGACTCGTCGCTTCCATATCGAAAACGTTGGGTACCGAGACCGATATAATTTGCGAGTGAAGAGCTTGCTTGCACCGATCCGCTATATAGAGTAGCTCGCCCACCGGTGCCAGTCTCAATACTAGCTCCAGGACCAAACACAATATCGCCGCCACTGGATAAAAGCGCATTAGTAGACTCGCCAGCATTCAACCGTATGGCGTCCTGACTGTTATCGTTGCTTAGAACTGGCGCGTGAATTTGAAGGGGGCCAGTATTTGTTGATATAGCAACTGGGCCTTTGCTGCGAACCCCGTTTGCTTGAAAGCCGTCAAAACTGCCGCTGGAAAGTGTTAGGTCTTGTGCATTCTTAAACTTTACATATGCCATCGGTAAGCTGTCGTTGCCTACTGCTAGCGTCCGTACACGATTGGGTGACATCGTGAGGTCTACATAGCCACCGCCAAGCAATATCAATGCCTCGGCCGTGATGGCAGCAACTGAGGTTTCCGCCTGAATTCGTTTGCTGCCATTTAACAGCACCGTCTGATTTGGCGCGTTGATCGGTGCCACCAAATTGATCTGGCCGCCATGGATTTGTACTGATCCACCGGCATTCAGATCTGCCTTGATGTTCATATTGCTTGTGTTCCCTGGCCGACCAAACACAACACCTGAAATCGATGTCATATTTTTAACGGTTAGTTCCCGAAACGATTCCGTTCCCAGGAAGTCAGAGCCGCTCATGCTCCCGTTCCATGTTAAGGAATTGGTAAAGGCTGGGCCATACGATGTCATCCGCCAAGTACCGGTGGTTTGCAGACTACTCGCGTTGCTGTATGCAATACGGTTACCAATTAAGTCGATTGATCCGCTACCGGTATTGACGCGAAACGCCGAACCATAGCCATACATGATGTCGGCATAACCCGCCAAATTAATACTCGACTGACCCAGAATTCTTACACTGCCGCCTAAGGTGTTGAGGTCACCAGCAAGATCTAGACCGTTATAATTAGCTGACAATGAGCCTGCTGCGTAGCCGTCACCTACCGTCAGACCCAGCCAATTGGTACTACCCGCACCTCCCCCCATCCAAACATGACCACCATTGGTTCCAATCTTGGTGCTGCCATTTAACGAGATGCCGTACTGATTACCGCCGTCGGCATTTGCCCAAAGCACGAGATTAAGCTTACCGCTGCTTGACAAAATACTAGTGCCGAACAGGTTAACCCGTTGAGACGCTTTAAGCGTCAACGTCGCATCCGTACCCGCTGTCTTATGAATAACCGGATTGCCCGAGACATTTAAGGTCCCTGAAACGAGATTTATAACATCAGTACCTGTGTTGAGCGCCGCAGATATCGCCGCTGCTTCATTGCTTCCAATGACCGAGTAACCATAACTGGGATCGAGCAACCACTGTCCGTTCTTCCCCTGCCTAGCGGAAGCATTGACACGAATGCCGTCCAAAAGAAGCTGTGCACCAGACGTCTCAATTCGCCCTCCATCTCCTGCCAATTGCCCGCCTTTGGCTTCAATGAGCCCCAATGCAGACGTCTTAGCGTTTGGCTCTCGGATATCGGTCCACAATACAATCTCACCGCCATCACCACGACCTAACGCGTTTGCTCTTATCTCGCTCGTTGCATCCATCGAAAGCTCAGTGGCCTGCAACATCGAGCCCGCGCCCTGCCAGGCACCACCTAGGTGAATAACACCTCCGCCTCGGTCACCAGATGCATCCAATCTTGCAGATTGCATCTGGACGCGATCGGCCTCAACCCGAATCGATCCTCCAAGCGCCTGCTTCGACGACACATCGAGTTTGCTCGTTGGCTCCAGTGAAATGGAATGACCGATCAGCAAAATTTTCCCGCCTTCCCGCTGCAGGCCCACTGCCTCGATCAGTCCCTGTTGCCTTACTTCCCTGGCGATAAGCGCAACCTCACCCGACGCGTCAGCAGAGCCGACTCGAAGGTGGCCAGCCTGGATGATGCTCCCTTGTAGCTTGGTGGTTTGGTTCGCTTGAGATTGTGCAAACAAGTCGACCGGCTTACTCGATTGCATAAAGGAAGCCACGTCGACGCCGGTCGTCGACGCAACCAACGATGCGGCCTGGACTATGGCTTTGGGGCCAATTAAGATTCCGCTTGGGTTAGTGATAAATACTTGACCATTAGCCTGTAGCTTACCCATTAATGAAAGCGGATCGCCTTGATTCACCCGATTAAGCAGTGCTGCATTAGCAGAAGGCTGCAAGATATTCACTACTGCGCCATTACCAATATTGAAAGACGACCAGTCAATCACAGCTCGTTGCGATTGCTGTGTGATTTGTAGCTCAGCCGAGGACACTTGACTCATTTGAGCCTGACCCGCACTGAGTCGGCCGCCTTGTGGGAGTTGCTGCCCATAAATTGGGTTGGCACAAAGCGTGAGTAGCCCAGATCCAGCAAGGACAAGCACCGAACTCCAAGTTTTCATAACGAAATAACCTGTCTCATTGAAATGCCCTGTTGATCGACGCCCAAATTTGAAGGGCGTTGCGTGTGCCATCACGGTCGGCACCGGTTAAGGGATTTGCTAAGGGATTAGCTTTATCCCGTCGAGCCAGCGTGATACGTGCTTGGGTCCGCGGCAAGCATTGCCAAGACATTTGAACGCCATAACCTTGATATCGATATGCAGGGCTGTGATTTTCGTAGACCACCCCTAGATCGCGCATCAAGCCCAAGCTGAAGCTTGGATCCCATTGAAAACGGATCTCTGCGTTGATCAACCGTCCGTTAGTTCCACCACCCTCACTGCTTGGATAGGCACGTACACCACTTGCACCACCCAAATAGAAGGCTTCAGCGCTGTCGAGCCTTTCTGGACTATGTTGGCCTTGATAGTGAATGAGAAAACGGGTGTCAGGTCTAAACCCTGATTGAGCCCATAACGGTTGGACTCGAGCAAAAGACCAGCGCATAAGGCGGGTCTCTGAAGACGCTATCATTTGTGATAGCGCTGTCTGGATCCAAACGATATGAAAAGTACTGAGGGATGGCCTTAGGCTAGCGCCAATTGCTTGTGTGACCCAATCATCGGTGAATCGTCCTTCAATGCCTATCTGTCTGCTCATAAGCTCTCGACGATTCGCATCGAGACCGAGCGCTCGCTGCTCAAAGCTCTTTTTCTCAATAGAAGCACTTGCATCGACCCTTAGGTGTGCAAGCCTCCATAAGGCCTGTCTTAGCTCAAGGCCAGTGCTTTGACTCTCGCCCTCTGGCTGCAGGGCTGCAAACTCGGTCTGATGAACTTGATAATTGAGTCGGCTTGCAAAGACCGTCAACTTTGTCCCAAGCCTGCTCACAGGCACCGAATAGCCCATTCTCACAAACTCCGTTCCCGGACTGTGCATAGCCTGAACTTGTAGTTGATCGCCCCAAAAAAAAGGTCGATTCCACGCCCATAGCAATGACTTACGAGCCCGTCCGGTTGACCGAGCGCCGAAATTATCGATGCTAAGTTCTAAATCATAGCGCTGTGGATCCGAGGCAAGGTTTCGTACGATGAGATTTGTTTCTTGGTGCGCTAATCCCGGACTCAACGAAGCGATTACACCAACCCCTGGCAGCTCATTAACCACAGAAAGGGCGCGCTCGAGCCTGCTCAGATCGAGGGGTTCGTTCAAGCTATGGTGGGATACGATAAGATTTTTTATCGCTTTTGCCAAAGACCCATCATCAAATCCTTCGACGGTAACTTCGCCCAACCGGGCTTCCACAATTTCGATCCGAACAGTACCTGCAGAGACATCCTGCGCGGGTATGACGACTCTCGCTAAAAGACTTTGATCGCGATAGAGCGCTTCGATCCTTCGAGCAATCCTATCAAGCTCCGCCAGACTTATGGTTAGACCCCGATACGGATCGACAATGCTCTCAAGCTGAGCCATCGATACAAGTTTTGCACCGCGAATATCCCAGTCTCTGATCCCAAATCGGGTTTCGTCTATGTTTTGACTTAGGCGTTCTGATTCAAATTGTTCTAAGAACCGGTTTTTGTTCACGCCCTGGGTTGATTCTTGTAACTTGCGTTCGCGCTCATTCTCTATTTGACGTCTAATAGGCGCTGGATCATAAGCACTTGCTGTGGCAGACGATTCTGGATTTTTGCCTGAAAATGATGAAAATGCTGGTTGTTGGGCCCACAGATCCTTGATCACAAACCAAGTTAGGGCAGCGATGATGATTCGATGCTTATCCATAACTGAAGCATCGTGTTATTTCAGCGATGGTCTAAATCAAGACAATCAATGGTCTTATTGATTTATTAATCGACTTGTTTTTTAGTACTATGGACATTTCACTCCAGCAATTAAGGGTTTTGATAGCCTTAGAGCGAAGCGGTAATGTTGCTTGCGCTGCTTCACAAGCCAAGATACCAGCCTCAACCATCCGAATGTCACTGCAGCAATTAGAGCGTAAATTCGGCTTTATATTGTTTGACGTCAATTCACCTACGCCTCAACTAAGTCCTAAGGCTCAAGATTTAATGCCTTCAGTCCATGCCTTATACGAGGTTTGGGGGCAAGCCCATCGCAGCCTAAAAGCCTCCGTGAGAAATCCTGCTTCACATCAGCTAAAGCTTGCCGGACCGAGCTTTCTTTTCAACTCAGACAGCGCAGAAGCAGTAGCGTACTTCCGCTCCGCATGGCCAGAAGTCGAGATCCAACTTAGACATTGCAATTCGCGAGAGGCGATTGAGGCACTAACAAGCGGCGCCGTCGATGTCGCATTAAGCCTCGGCGAACATTGCATTCCTGGCGCACAGGTAAAAACAATTGGACGGGCTAGACTTGTGCTGCTCGGACGTCGAGCAGATATTGCTGCAAAGCAAGTACCGCGCTGTGCAAGCCAATGGCTTCGCGATTTAACCAGGATCGTTGTCGTTCGCGACGACCCTTTGTTGCTTCATGCCCAACAAAAGCTAAGTAGGAATCACGCTGAGCTTCCTTCATTCATCACCGTGGATAATCCCGTCACAGCAGCAGCACTTGTTAGGTGGCAAGGGTATTTTGGATTGATGAGTGAACAAAGCGCGCTTTATTTTGCGTCAGAAGATTTAGAGACCGTACACTTTCGAAGTGAACATGTCGAACTTCCTGTTTGTTTGCACTACTTGCGACAAGAGAATAAGAAAGCCCTCGATGATTTTGTCGGTGCTTTCGGGCCTTCAATCCCTCACCATCGAGCCAATACTCTTGAGGAATTCACTACAGAGGTTTCTTGATGCCCCGACGTGCACGACTGAGGGCTCGCTTTGAAGCCCCATTTTCTGCAAAACAATTACGAGCATATTGCGTGCTTAGCGAAACGTTAAGTTTTACCGAGGCCGCTCAGCAACTTGGAATCACCCAGCCCAGCCTTAGCGCTTTGATCTGTCAATTGGAACGTCATGCAGGTCATAACCTTTTTATTCGAGATAAGCACCAAGTTCGCCTCTCACTCAAAGGACAGTATTTCCAGGCTGATGCCAAGCGGGTCCTTGTGCAATTGAACCAAACCTCAGCCTTAGTGAAGCACTTGGCAAGTCCGCCTGGCAGTGATGTATTGCGACTGTCTCTTATACACATCT
>OMIE01000117.1 GCA_900299025.1 Burkholderiaceae bacterium | reverse complement strand
TCTTGAATCAGTGCGCCATCGCACTGCCAGGCTTCAAAGCCTTGAATCTGTCTGAATGCCAGCACAAGATCATCAAGGCCCTTCGCCCCAAACGCAGGAAAATCGATGTCAAAAGACAACAAGGCTTGCCCAGCTTGCTCAATCGCATTGCCGATGCCCTGCAACGCCGCTTGATGCGCCTTACCAACCTCAGGAGCCAGCGCCGACCACCAGGGGCTGCCAAGCATCCATCGTGGCTTATTGAGGGGTCCAAGCAAGGGTGTTTGGCAGACGGGCGTTTGCAACAAAACCTCACTAGCCTTGACAAACACATCGATGTCGCTTGCAAACCAGCCACAACTATCAAGACTTGGCGCAAACGCCACGGCATGCTCAAGGCTTACCAGTCCGTGACTTGTTCGAATGCCAATTAATCCACAATGATTTGCCGGTGCTCGAACCGAGCCACCGGTATCGCTGCCAATCCCGATATCGCAAAGGCCATGCGCGACCGCCGAGGCCGAACCCGAGGACGATCCGCCACTGATGCGATCGGGCGCATGAGGATTGATTGGATCCCCAAAATGTGCATTTTGTCCGTTGATCGAAAAAGCAAGCTCATCGGTGATTGTCTTACCCACAAACTGTGCACCTGCATCGAGTAACTGGGTCACTACCGGGCTGGAGCAGGTCTTGATGCCAGACATGGCAAGCAGCATGGGCTGACCACCGCTGGTTGGATAGCCCGCAACATCAAACAAGTCCTTGACGGCAAAACTCAAGCCTGCCAATGGCCCGTGACGTGCTGCAGCAAGCGCCACCGTCGGGTAAGGCATAAATGCTCTTGAGGCTAAGCGTTTTTGGTCGCGAGAGGCCGCTTCAATGGACATATCGATATATCCTTTATTGATCTACAAATTCGTACTAAAACCGATCCTTAAGCTCATGTTCGGCAAAAGCCTCTAATCGAAGGCTTTGTTCGATCAACAGCTGAGCACCCGCTGCATGTCTTGCAGCGAGATAGCCAAAAGTCATCGCAGGCCCTAGGGTAATGCCGCCACCAGGGTAATTACCCCCCATGATGCTTGCTGCGTCATTGCCGACCGCATACAAACCTTCGATGACTTTGCCCTCGCGGTCAAGCACCCGGGCTTGATCATCCGATTGCAAGCCCGCAAAGCTGCCAAGTTCACCAGGCCGGATTCTCAAAGCAAAATAAGGCCCGACATCGAGCGGCGCTAGCGAAGGATTCTTCCCAGGATGCTTGGCATCACCTTGTGCCCGCCCATAAGCGTTGGCACCCCTGTGAAAATCAGGGTCAAGGCCATCGGCTGCGTGCCGATTGAACGATTGAACCGTCTCAACAAGCGATTGCCCTTCAATACCAACTTTCGCTGCGAGCGCCGTCAAGCTTTCAGCGGTTTGTACATAGCCCGACTTGATCCACCAGCCCATCGGCACCGGCCAGGGTCGAACCATCCCCAAGCCGTAGCGACGAATCGCACGACGATCAGCGATGAACCAGGCTTTGACATCGCTGGGGTCTTTTGCGTCAGCGACCATGGCCTGGACGAAATCGTGATAAGAACTTGATTCGTTGACGAATCGCTTGCCCCGTTCATTCACGGCAATAATGCCGGGCTTGCCTCGGTCGACAAAATGCGGATACAAGCCGGTTTCACCGTCCGGCCATCGCACTTCGGATACAGGCGCCCATGCTGCTGCCTGTGGAAAAGCATCGAAAAAGCGCGCCCCTATCGATTCAGCCATGCTTGCCCCATCGCCCGTATTCCCTTTGGGGGGCAAAGGCCAGTGTGATCGACCTTTCGGATCATGCCGATATAGGCGCTTTCGCCTATGCTGATCGTGCGGGAATCCTCCGCTTGCCAGCACAACACCGCGTCGCGATCGCAATTCGATCGCTTTGCCATCTCGCACGAGCTTGACACCGACGATGCGATTGCCATCGCGAATTAATCCTGTTGCTGGCGAGGATAACCACAGTGGAATACCAAGCTCGAACAAGCTTTTTCCAAGCCTGCCCGCAAGCGCATTGCCGTTGACTAAGCGCATGCTTCGTCCATAGCGTAATAAGTCAAGCCCATGACTCGCCATTCGCTTAACAACATAAATAAATGAACGAAGCGAACGGCTAAAGTTAAAAAAATGAAGTAGATCGTTGCCTGAGCTGATCGCTAGGCCAGCGAAACCAAGGGCTCGAAAGGGCCGGGCAAGCTTTGGCAAATGTTCACCGAGCTCGCGGGCATCAAAGGCTGCTGCAACGATAGGACGTCCTCCAGGCATCCCGCCTTCAACATCAGGATGGTAGTCAGGGAATAAATAGCCAGCGTCAAAGCGAACCGCGGTATGTTCCAGAAAAAACTGGATCATTTCAGGACCTGCTCTTAAAAATGCATCGGTACGCTTTTCGTCAAAAAACCGCCCAGTCTCGTGGCGTATATAGGTCTTTGCCGATTCAATCGAGTCGTTCACACCCGCCTTGCGGGCCAAGGGATTCATCGGAATCCAAAGCCAACCGCCCGAACGCGCTGTAGTCCCGCCAAATTGGGCTTCTTTTTCGATCACCAGCACCTCAAGGCCATGGAGCTTGGCCGTAATCGCTGCCGACAAGCCCCCAGCACCCGAACCGACCACGATGAGGTCATAAATCTGATCTAAACTTTGTTGCGTATCGGCGAGCTTCATCATTGTCTCCGGCGGCGCTAGCCGATCGCCCGAGCCAAATACACCCTTGGGTCAAATCGTGATTGACCTGCTGAAAACCGAAACAAGTCAACTGCCGCATCAGGCAGGATCGGCGAAGCATCGCTCAAGGCGTTTAACTGCGGCCAACCATCGCGAATCCAAAGCGTTCCCTGCGGCAAACGCTCATGCAAGCGCACATGCACGACCATCCTACCTAGTTTGTTATATAAAACAATTTGGTCATCTTGCTTTAAGTCAAGCACGCACGCATCGGCCGAAGCCATCAGAACCCAGGGCTCAGCATCTTTCTTTGCAAGACTCGGTAGTGCCGTACCATTGTTATAAAAACCATGAAAATGGTGTAATGTTCGGCCTTGAGCAAGACGAAACACTCGTCCTGAGAGAGGCACTAAATCATGGCCAAAACTAATCGACTGATACCCATTAAGATCAAGCTCGGTCATAACCATCTCACCATCGTCGAGCGGCATGTCGGGCAATGGCGAAAGACCGAGATGCTCTGCCTGCTCTGAGTACAACTCAAGTTTGCCGCTCGGTGTATCAAAATGCAGATCGGCATGCCCGATATGAGAGACCTTCAGTGCAGCACGCCCTTGACCCGCTCGCAATGACGCAATGCTTGCATGCCCTGTAAAGGGCTGATCAATCACTGCATCAAACATGGCTTCGACATCTTTCCATGGATGGAAGCCCTCAAGCTTGAGCAAGCTTGCCAAATCCTTCAGCACTTGATAGGTGGACCGACATTCGCCTTCAGGCGCAAGCAGCGCATCGCTGAGATAAAGATGGGTATGGGTCATTTTGCAGCCGAGCTCCTCAAGCCAGGCGGTCGATGGCAGTACAAGCTGCGCATGACTTGCCGCTGTTTCGTTCATAAAGAGATCATGACTTACCACCAGATCAAGCCCTTGCAGGGCTCGGCTCAATCGGGCACGCTGCGGAAACGACGAAAGCATATTCGTTCCAAAAAGCATTAAGTTCTTGATCCTTCCATCTTCCATCGCATCCAACATACTCGACATCTGATTCGGTATGACTTGGGCCGGATCACGTAAGTCGGGCGGAACAAGACTACCTAGTCCCTGACCGATCGAACCGCTACCGTGACGAGGCCCCAATCCTGAGCCAGCTTTCGCAATCTGCCCTGTAATTGCTGCAAGACATGACACCGCACGTGATGCCTGCCATTGGTTGGCTCCCTTATGCATCGAGCTGCCGCCCAAGACAATCATCGCAGGCTTAGTACTTGCGTAGCGCCTTGCAAGCCCCACGATTTGCTCGGCGGGCAGGCCGCAGTATTGTGCTGCCCAGGTCGGTGGATAAGCCTGCACATGCTTTGCAAGCGCATCAAATCCTATCGTGTGCTTGTCGATAAAAGCTTGATCGGTCAAATGTTCATGACAAATCACATGAAGCATTGCAAGTGCGAGCGCTGTATCGCTACCCGGACGAATCAGCAGTACCTCATCGGCCTGGGCTGCTGCTTCGGTGTATCGGACATCGATACAAACAAGATAAGCACCGCGCTTTTTCGCACGCAAGACATGAGGCGCTGTATTGGGTTGACTGCTGAAATTTGCGCCCCACATTAAAACCATATCGGCATGATCACCAAGATCTTCTTTGCTGTGCGGCTCAAGAAGCCCCGTTAAGCCTAAGCCAAAAGCACCCAGGCCCCAGCAAATCATGGTGGGACTGAAAAACTGACTCCCATGGAGTCGAGCAAAGCGCGCCATCAACTGCCCCATGACGCGGGTACCATAGGTTGATGATGCAGATCCATGCCCCGACCAAATTGCGGTGCTCGCTGCAGGCTTGGCAGCAATCGCCTCGTTCATCCGCTTCAAGGCCTCGTCCCAACTGCAAGCGCGAAATTCATCGTGCTGGTTATCGCGCCACAAAGGTGCCAACAAGCGCTTGGGATTGCGCCTTATCTCGACACTTGCGCGGCCTCGAACACAAAGAAACCCTCGACTGTCGGGGTGTTGAGGATCACCCGACACGTCGACGATATCGTCCTTGTCGATGCGCAGCTTCATGCCACAAAGCGTGGGGTGACAGTTCATCGGGCACATCGTTCGGGCGAAGCCTGCTTCAACCTGCCCATTGAGATTAACGGTATGACTCAAACTCGGCCTCCCCCGGGAAGTCTGAAACGTTCGCTCGTTACTCGAGCGCGCTAGGGCTAAATCCCCATCATGCCTTGTTCCAGGCTTTCATGCGCCAAAAAATTGCGTATCCCGAGACAGCCGCTGCGGCTGAAAGCATCATCATGGCTTTATAGCTTTGGAACCAGTCAAAGAGTGCTGCCGAAGCCCATGATCCAAGCGCTCCGCCCAGACCCATACCGATTAAAACAAATCCGTACATGGTGCTTTGATGGGCACCTGCAAAGCCTCGAGCCGCCAAGACGGCCACAAGCGGGCCTCGAGAACCTTGCATCGTCCCGAAGAGCAAAACATAAAAAACCAAAAAGCCGACATGAGGCAAGTGCTCGAAGAGTCCGAGTGACAAAAGCCCGAGGACAGTAGCAGCATAGGAAATACTCGCCACACGTACCTCACCCCACTGTCTTGCCAAATGGCCAGCAGCGAGCATGCCAAGAATGGATGCAAGCCCTGTCGCACCGAAGACCCAGGCAGCGTGAAGCGGCGTTAGGCCTGTCGAGACCAGGTAGGCAACCAGTTGCACAGTTACCGCATAAGTACTCACCGAGGTGACAAACATAATGCCAAAAAGCGCCCAAAACAAAGGCGTTCTTGTTGCCTCGTGCAAGAGTGCGCCAAATCCAAGGCTCGGCGTTGCCACAGGCACAGCTAGCGCGCTTTCTGCCATGTTGGCTTCGGCCCGCATGCGCTGCCAGGGCAAAAGAAATTGCAGTATCCATATTGCAGCAAGCGCTAGCGCAAGCGCTCGGTAGGCATCACGCCATCCTAGCCACTCGACAAGCGATTGCGAAAGTGGGGCGAAAATCAGGATGCCGGTGCCGAGCGCGGCAGCAAGCAAGCCCATTGCAGTTGAGAGCCCCGATTTAAACCAGCGGCTCACCAAATTCGAGGCTGCGATGGTGCCCATGCCCGATACCCCAAAGGGCAGCATTAGCCCAATTGAGACGTAAACCATGGTTAGGCTGGGTGCAAGTGAGGCACTGAAACATGCGCAAGCGCAAAGCGCAATCCCAAGCTGGTAAACGCGCCGAGGACCGAACCGATCAACCGCCCAACCCGTCAGCGGCGAGCAAAGCCCCAAAACAAGCATGAACGACGAATAGGCGAGCGTCGTTTCAGCGCGGCTTGCGCTGAATGCGATGCTGAGAGGCAGCAGAAAGACTGCAAAGCTCTCAGCAACTCCCCGGGATACAACATTGAGTCCGGTGCAGACCGCCAAAACACGATAGGCCATCGACACTTGCCGCGTGGCCACAGCTCCCCCTAACCGGCAATTCGCCTCGGTTTAAAAGAGCTGATACTAAGTCAAAGCATTGCAGCTTAGGCTTCGCTACGCGATTTGGCAGCGAAAAACTCTTCCGCTAGTCGATGATCCTGCTTCACCAAATCGACATATAGGGCATGGTGATAACGAGCCAGCCTGCGCATCGCGGCCGCTTCCTGCGCTGCGATCATACGTTCAAACACACGCTTTAAAAGACCCGATGCCTCAGTCACCCGTTCAAGACCCTGGTGGCTTGTAGCGTTGAGAACCGAACTGCCTGTTTGCATTGAAATCGTTGCCATGATCGTTCCTTGGAATGTTGAGGAGGGAGGAGAGGTCTTTGCCTCATGATTGATAGCCAGCATATTGCGGCAACGCAGCAATTATTTCAAATGATAAGTTAGAATGATAACTATTGACGTAACTGATACTTAAGCGGGTTTAATCATGAACTTTAGAACCTTCGACCTGAATTTGCTGCGGGTTTTTGAAGCCGTCATGCTTGAAGGAAAGTTGACAAGAGCAGCCGAAGTGTTGGCCATGAGTCAACCCGCAGTGAGCAATGCTTTAGCTCGTCTGCGCGATGCCTTAAATGACCCCTTATTCATTCGAGAAGGCTATGGGGTTAAGCCAAGTTTGCGGGCTTTACAGCTTTGGCCAAGTATTGAAGCTGCGCTTGCACAGCTTCGCCAAACACTCGAACCTGATCAAAGCTTTGACCCTCGGCAGTGCAATGAAACCATCACCCTGGCGATGGCTGATTCAACGGCAACGCTACTGATTCCAGCGCTGATGCGCAAAACACGACAAGAGGCCCCCGGACTTTCCTGGCGTGTTCGAACGCTTTTCTCCCGTGATCCAAGAGAATTGCTCGCCTCGGCCGAGCTTGACCTTGCACTGGGCTACTTCCCAGCGGTAGAGGCCGAAGCGATCAGCACTCAGGCAGATCAGAGCCACGCAGCCGATGCCTTTCGAAGCAGGCGTCTCTACGAAGGGGAATATGTTTGCGTCATGCGACCAGATCATCCCTTGGCGGGTGTTAACCTCGATCTCGAGCGCTACTGCGCAGCGGAGCACTTGCTGGTCAGCTTTTCGGGTCGCCCCCATGGTTTTGTTGACGAAGCGCTCGAAGCCATCGGTCGCAGAAGACGGGTGGTGCTCACGGTGAATCAATTTTTTACGGCGGGACAGGTTGTCCTCACAACCGACTTGCTTACGGTGCTGCCGACGCACTTTATTGCCTCAAGTGGCATGGCCGAGAAGGTGTTCAGCACGCCGCTGCCGCTCAAGCTACCCTCCCCTCACGTTGACATGCTGTGGCACCACCGAAGCGAGCACCAGGCCGTGCACCGCTATGTGCGTCAATCCTTTAGCGAGATCGCAGGGCGAGCAGCTCGTTAAGCCCTACGATCGGGAAAAGGCCTAGGCAGCCTTGACCTGCACGGCCTCAGAATGCTGGCGTGCGCTCGCATATTCATCAACTAACAACATGCCGTGCTCTGCGCTTTGCCCCAACCATTGCTTCCATAGTTCGGGTTGCTGCTCGATGAGAGCACCCACCGGATCGATGCGAAAAGCTGCGTCTTTGAACCGATACAAAACGACTTCGATGTCCTCAGCGCCTAAGCGTTGTTGCAGTCCCTGTGCCTGAATACCGCTCGCTCGGGCAAGCATGCGCGCAAAGGCCAGTCCCATGCGCGTGCTCACGCCAAACACCGCGTAACTCGCCCCCTTCACCCGCAACCTTAAAGTGAGACCGTATTGCCCCTCTTCGCCAGTGATCGATTCAACCTGCGAAAACGGCATCCGATAGGGATAAGCTGCTTCGCCGAAGACCAATATTGCATCGGATGTGAGAACCCAAAAGCCAGCCCCCTTGCTGACCACACGTCCGCGCACAAAGGCTTTTAAGGATTCACGAACCGCAAGCCGTCCCCGCATCGCTTGGACCTCAGCCTCACTGATGAACTGCTCAGCGGCTGGGTTATCGTTACCTGCAAACATTTGCATCAAGGCATCGCCTTGTTTCAAGCTTTCAAAAAGTCCCACGAATCGCCTTCCTTTCGCAGCCTAGGCCGCTCACTAAACACTAAAAACCGCTTCAAGCTCGCAGTGTGATGTGATCGGTGTATTTGCCTGGTTAATTTCCCGAATACCCCTATGTATTGGTCGAGCGTGAATACGACTTCGCGGGTGCGGAACATCACCCATGCCTTTGACCGGGCTTTTGCTTTCATGTCTAATCGCGCTCTCTCGTAGGGAAAGCAAGCATGGAAATGTTCACAATGCCTTGGTGGTCGGCCCTAGCGGCGATCATCTTGATCGACTTGGTACTTGCTGGCGATAACGCGATCGTCATCGCACTGGCAGCGCGCAATTTGCCCTCGCACTTACAACGCAAAGCGATTCTTTGGGGAACCGTAGGCGCCATTGTCGTGAGGTCGGTGATGACACTTGGCGTTGTCTGGTTGTTGAAAATCCCAGGACTAATGCTTGTCGGCGGACTCGGGCTGCTTTGGATTGCCTACAAACTACTCACCGACACCGATGACGGTGGCCACGAAGAGGCTGGCGCAACCACCTTTTGGGGTGCGATGAAAACCATCGTCATTGCCGACGCCTTGATGGGCATCGATAACGTATTAGGCGTAGCGGGTGCTTCGAAGGGTGCTTTCGATCTGGTGGTTCTTGGCTTACTCATCAGCATTCCGATCGTTATTTTCGGTAGCACACTTGTGCTGAAGCTGGTTGAGCGCTTCCCCATCATTATTCAACTCGGAGCGGCTGTGCTTGCTTACACAGCAGCACACATGGTCACCAATGAAGCCTTGCTCGACGCTTATCTTGACGGTGACGATATGGTTCACAAGGCCATTCGAGCGGCGATTTACGTCAGCGCCATCGCAGGCGTTCTCGGGTTGGGCTGGCTTGCCACGCGAAAGCGTGCAAAGGATCGCTTAGAACAAGCAGAGATGGAAGCGGAGACAGCGCGTTGAGCAGGCTCTGGTTTGTCTCCAAGCACGTTCTTTGGCTTGCGCTTGCGCTCGGATTAAGCACTGCTCATGGGCTGCTTGCGGCTCAGCCATCGGAGGCAACCTCAAAGGCCGC
>OMIE01000116.1 GCA_900299025.1 Burkholderiaceae bacterium | reverse complement strand
TGCGGCGATGCGAGGCAAAGTAAGCGCCGGCCCCCTTAAAAGTCTTGTTTGTATGGCAACACCCGTTAACAGCGATGGCTTGGAATCGCTCATAACATGGATGGGCCCTGACTTTGACGAGCAACGGGTCAGTAGTAGCGATCGAGAAGAAGTGATGATCAAAGGCGGCCATGTCGGCTTAGTCGCAGGCAGAGGCGCGCAAATGCGCATGTGGCCAGCACTTGAGGCCTGGCTCGCTCAACGAAGCTGAACACTGCATGGCATTTGTTGACCATAAGAACGCAAAAATATATTGGAACTCGCTCGGTGCAGGTGAACCTGTCGTTTTAATCATGGGGCTTGGCTGCAGCTCGGCCATGTGGTTTCGAATTGCTCCTCAACTTGCGCGAAGCTACCGAGTTATTCTTCTGGACAATCTGCATCGCCGCGATAAAGCAGCATCTCAAAGCGAACCGCGTCTCGAGGCCTGGGCTATCGCCTAATGTAGCAGCAAGTATTTGAGAACACTTCATTGTTATTCAAGACTTAATGCTTAAGAATTTTTAGTAGATTAATGTAGTCATCGGTAAAAAGCTTAAGCCCAGGAATTGGTTCGATACTTCGGACCACTTCGCGGAGCCGCTCATGCTCAAGCAGTGCTTTGTTGCGAGTCACAATCACTTGGTCCGTGGACGATAGCCAATATTGAGGGCCAGCGTCAAAATCGGGAGAGTCCGAAACGAGCATGGCATGGAACCCGAAATGATCAGCTAGTTGCTTAATCACTGGCATTGGATTGACAAATCGATTGGTGGCTTGAAAAACAATCACCCCATCTGGCTTAAGGTGCTTCACGTAAAGTGCCATGGCCTCCTTCGTCAAGAAATGGGTGGGGATCGAATCACCTGCAAAGGCATCCATTGCGATAATGTCAAACTGCCTCGGTGCTTCTCGTTCTAGTGCCAAGCGTCCATCACCAATAACCAATTCGTAAGGTGCCTTCATCTCCTTTAAAAAACTAAACTCGGTTTTCGCTGCTTGAACTACTGCCGGAGAAATCTCATAGAAGACCCACTGGTCGTTGGCATTAGCGTAGACTGCCAAGGCTCCCGCTCCAAGGCCTATAACACCAATTCGCTTAGGGCCGGACGGTAGGCTTGCGAAGGTTCGACCGTAGCCAGAATCGGGTCCAAAGTAACTCGATGGCGTCATTTGAAGATTGTCCCTCTGTAACTGCCCGCCGTGAGCGATCGAGCCATGAATGAGGTTTCTGAATGTCTCGCCGCCCGCCTCTCGGTCTCTGGTTCGCACAACACCATAAAAATCGCGAGCCATCATCCGAACACCCTCGTTGTAATGGTCTACAAATCGCCAGGTTAAGCCAACGACGGATGCGAGGACCGTAGCGCTCAATACCAACGCTAGCCTGTTGGCAGACGCTCGAATCAACGTGAGGCCTAGCATTGAGGCAATAATCAGTACGATATGGAATTCGTAGTATCCATCCATTAGCATCGGTGCGCCCACCGCCATAAGCAGAGACCCGACAGCCCCCCCCGCCGACATCGCCAGGTAAAACTGCGTTAGACGTTGGGGCTCTGGTCGCAATCGATACAGTTCGCCATGAAACACCATGCAAATCACAAAAAGTCCAAACGAGTAAACGGGAGCGGCAAGCGCTAGATCAAGGGAGTCAGCCAGCCAGGCCATAGCAGGAAGTGCAATAGCGCCCAGAGGAAAGAAGATCGACCGTCGGTACCAACGTGGATGGTCAAAGCTGATGATGAAGGTGAGGAGATAAAGCGCTAGTGGGAGCACCCACAAAAGCGGTGCAGATGAAATGTTCTGGGTAAGGTGACTGCTGACACCGAGCAATACGGCAGATCCCATCGCAGAATAGCCCATCCACGAAATCCAGCTGCCTTTGCCTTGGGTCACTGCGTCGGATGACGACGCTTCCAACGCACTTGTATCTAAACTGTGTCTGGTCTCATCGGCGGACTTCGCCTTGACCGCAAACCAGGTCTGCCACGCCATCAAGCCGCATAAGATTGCAAACATCGTAAACAGGGCTGACCAGATCCAGGCTGTTTCTCGATTTCCAAAGTTTGGTTCAATGAAAAACGGAAATCCAACGAGAGCAAGTAGCGATGCAGCGTTTGATAGTGCAAAAAGCCTATAGGGCGCCGCTGATTGAAACCGCTTCCAGTACCAGGCGCCAACTAAGGGGGTCGTGGTTGATAGCAAGAAATAAGGTAAGCCGATCGTTGCAATTAAGAGCAAGACAATTTGCAGAATCGGATCTTCCGATCCACCTGGTCGCCAGGCGTCAGCAACAATAATGGGCATGAATACAAGCGCACAGAGCAGCAGGATGCTGTGTATCTGTACCTGACGCTTTAAGGGTAAGAAGTGTGTGAGCGCGTGGGCATAAGCGTAACCTGCAAGAAGTGCGCTCTGGAAAAATAGCAGGCAAGTTGTCCATACTGCCGCTGATCCACCGAACCAGGGCAAGATTTGCTTGGCGATTAAAGGTTGTACCAAAAAAATTAAAAAGGCAGAGATAAAAATAACTAAGGCGTGGACCAAGACGGCGCTCCTGTTGAGAGATCGAAGTAAGACTCAGGATCGGAGTAAGGCTTAAGTGACATCGTTTTGAATAATCTTCATCCGCAGTTACTTCGCGAATTGAGGGTGCGACATTATGGACTAGCGGCCACCGGTCACCGGTCACGTCGAGCACGCTGCCGGTGCAATCACTTGCCCCATCACTCGGCAGCCATACGATTGCACGTGCTACTTCATGCGCTGAGCCTATGCGCTGCATCGGCTCGGGTCTGATTATTCACGGCAACAACCCACCCCGCCTGTGCTGCTAGCACTGCAGCTTCCGCGCCAATGCCTCGGATAGATCCAGTAATTAAAACTAGCCTTTTCGTAAATGTCCTTAGTCATCATCTTCAGTCAAGCATGAGGTGATGCTGCGGGCTCAGTGTGTATCAAATGGGCTGGCAAGCGTCGCTCAGCTCGAAATCCCAAAAACCTCGGGGGTCTTTTACTTGCTCCCGAGAATTGGCGTACGCTCCCGAAACTACTAATTTCAGTGGTGTTTACTTTCTTTCTGGAGCTTTGTCATGAAAAAGTTTTCAATTTCTCTATTGCTGAGTTGTTTGACCGGAGCTGCTTACGCTCACGGATGCCCTGGCG
Organism: Burkholderiaceae bacterium; assembly: GCA_900299025.1. Classification (GTDB taxonomy): domain Bacteria; phylum Pseudomonadota; class Gammaproteobacteria; order Burkholderiales; family Burkholderiaceae_E; genus UBA3064. The sequence continues at coordinate 7,072 of OMIE01000116.1, read as the reverse complement.
AGATGAAGGCCATCGACGCAAAACTTGCTTCGAGTCCAAAGCTTAGCGAGTCTGACATGGCCAAGGTCAAAAAGTTGAGGACCGATGGTGAGGCGGCTCACAAAGCAGGCAATCATGGCGAGTCGATGAAAATCCTCGCCGAAGCGAAGAAAACGCTTGGACTGTAGGTTCTCAGTTGATCGGAAGGCAGAGGTATTTGGGACACCAATACGAAGCTCAAGGCAATCGCCTTGGATCGGCAGCACCTGCCCAAGTTTTATCGGACTTTATAACAATAACTTTTCCGCTCAGCAGTGGCGTCTCTCTGAGTTTGTGACCTCGATGCTGGAGAGACGTCAGTATGTCCTTGGGCCAGCGCCCAGCTTCGAAAACGGGTGTGCCTGTTGAGGCGCTTAGGTTTGCCTCGGCTACAAGCTCTTGTGAACTCTTCTTGGATTTCAAAAATCCAATCAAGCTCTTTGCGAGAAAATCGACAATTGGGCCACCTCCGGCAGCACCAAATGCCGCAATTGGTTGGTGTTGTGAGTCAAACACGATTAGGGGCGCCATGGATGTGTAAGCGCGCTTATGGCTATCGACGCTGTTGGCAGCGCCAGCTTGCTTATTCACTTTTCGCGCTTCGACGGCATAAAAGGGTACTTCTTGCAAATTGCTTGTGAAGTTGCTCATCATATTATTGATAAAAAAACCTCCGGCGCCAACCCGGGAGCCAAAATTCAAATTGATCGTCGTTGTGATGACAACCATGTTGCCCTCCACGTCAATGACTGAGAAGGGACTCGTTGCTCCATGCGCCAGTGCATCGTTGGCTCGCTCGCCGTCAAGGATACCCACCTTTAGGTGACTTGGCAGGCCGGGTTGAACCTTCTCTAGAGCGCGACTGCTAATGATTGCAGCACGCTCCTGAACATACGCCTGAGCGAGTAGGTCGTCGCTGAAGTCTTTAACAAAGTCGGGATCACCTAACCATTGTCTTCGGTCCGCAGTTGCTAGACGGGCAGCCTCGATGTATTGATGAACAAATCGCTCGTCTAGAAAGTTCCACGATAGCGGTGAATGAATTTCGAGGGCATCAAGAATTTTTAGGGTTTGAAGTACTGCGAGCCCGCCAAATGATGGCGAGGGAAAGCTGCAGATCGTAACTGAAAATATCATCGAACAAAGGGGGTTTCTTTCAATAACTTTATAAGTTATAAAGTCCGATCTATTGAGTTGACTCTCGATGCCTTGTCCCTTGAGAGCGTAAATCATCGTCTCAGCGCCACCTTGCATGAGCCATCCCTGGTATCCCTGCTGAGCAAATTGCCTGAGCGTGTGCGCGTATTCATGATTTGTGAGCCTATCGCCCGCCCTAAGGTCGAATGAAAAAACTTGATCGATTGCATAGGATGGTCCAGCTGATCGGCTCTGCCTGAGGACTGATTCAAGATAGACTGAAGCGTTGAAGCCCTCTTGCGCGCGTTCAATGGCGTGGTCAAAAAGTGTTGACCATTGCAAGCGTCCCCAGCGTCTATGCATGACTTCCAGTAGCGGCATCGTGCCCGGCACGCCTGCACTGCGGCCGCCTCGAGATGCTGACTCGATCGAGATACGCGATCCATCGAAATCCAGCAAAAGGTCCTCACTGACTTTTCCCGGCGCCATTGCTAGACCATCTAATGCGTGAAGCCGATGTTGTTTGGCATCCCAGTAGAGTAACAAGCTTCCTCCGCCTGGGCCGGAAGACTGTGGTTCAACGAGTCCCAGCATCGCCTGAATCGCAACGGCTGCATCGGCAGCAGTACCTCCACGTTCTAGAACCATATAACCAGCCCGAATAGCATCCGGGTGTTGGGCCAAGACAAGTGGATGCTTGGCGTTGTTATCAGACCCTTGAGCATGGGTTGAACCATGGGCTTGTAGCAACCATAGGCATAGCAAATAACCTATGTACTGAGAGCGAGGCCGGCTCAGGATTCTGAATCGATGTGTGAAACGTTTCATGATTAAAGCCGAGATGTTGATATGTTCGTCAAAACTACATCTAGATTTCGCCACCGCCGATCAAAGCAAAGTGTCCATCGCTACCGATCCATCGTGAGGAAGGCTTTGGATTGTTGACGCACATGGCTTGATTGATTAGTTAACAAAACTTACAATGTAAGTATGAAATCCATTTCGTTGTAAAGCTGAGCCGATAGACATGAATCCAGACTTGGCACTAAAACATCCGCCAGTTGTCGCAAGTATGGCATCCCAGCGGTCATGGCTCGTGATGCTACTTGCAGCTTCTGCCGGTGGGCTTATTGCTTATGTCGGTTTGTCGGGGCTTATCAATGCTGGTCTTGCCAACGACTTGTTGAGTCAATCGAGCAACAATTGGCCTTTGGTGATCGCGGGCTGGCTTGTTGCGGCTTGGGTCGCGATCACGATGCATGAGCTTGGCCACATGACCGGTGCCGTATCTTCTGGCCTATTGCCGCTGATGCTGTTTTCAGGTCCTTTGCAATTAGAACTCGAGGCAGGTAGGTTGCGATGCTCAATAAATCGTCACCGTTCAACCTGGGGAGGACTTGCAGTCGCCATACCTAGGGCGGGTAGTCCTCTTGAACCTAGGCAGGCCATATGGACTGTGGCTGGCGGCCCCTTATCGAGTGCCTCAGTAGCCCTGGTTACCTTAATTATGTATCCCTACTTGAGTGGATTGGAATCAGTTTTCCTTTTCCAAGTCGGTCTCATGTCGCTGGCCATCGGGGTCGCAACCTTGATTCCCTTGCAAACCGGTGGGTTTGCTTCTGATGGCGGCCAGCTTTGGCAATTGCTGCGCAGTGATGCACGAGCACTACAACGATTGCAACTTGCTGCAATTATCGGTCGAAACTTTTCTGGGCATCGTCCACGGCAATGGGATTTAGAAGATCTTCAGAAGATTGCACGAGAATCTAAGCTGGCTGTCTTGAAAACGTCTGCGCTTCTTCTTGCTGCACAGGTAATTGACGACCGGCCCGACCGTCAAGCTGCGCTTAGAGGATTTGAATTCCTTGCCAAAGACCTACATGACGGAGGACTTGCGGCTTACCCTCGAGCTTTTCGCGTTGGATTGACCCTGCCGATCGCTATCTATCTTGCGCAACAGAGCCGTGACGCAGATGCAGCGCAGCGTTGGATGGAGGTATACACAGATGGCATCGAGGAGCCGCACGAACGGCTGCACGCAAGGGCAGCGATATGCATGGCTCGTGGTGATGTGGCTGCAGCTAGGGCGCTCGCGCTTGAAGCGCTTGAAAAATTATCAAAAAGTCCACCAACAGGTCTTAGAGCGCTTGCAAGTGAGCGTTTGCAGGCAATTGCAAGCCTTGAGATGTCGACAATTTCTACTTGATGATCATTGGTGGCTCATGGTTTGAGCCACTGAGCACTTAGCATGAGTACATCTCATACCAAAGTTAGGAGTGCTTCATGGCTAAGTGTATTCATCGACTATCGGCTGCCGGTGTCACATTATTGCTCTGCTTGAGCGCTTGGTGGTCCATTCAGACGATTGCCTTCCACTATGAAAAGTATGTTGAAAAACAATACGCAAAGGGTCATTGGGCCATGACTAGCCCGACGGAAAAATCGGCAATCGCCTCATTTCCTACGCAGGTAGTGAGGGTCAAATGCAAGGACAAGACGGCTTGCTTGTGAGGGCGGGCAAGGCGGCTAAGGCTAACCGCTTGACCAAAAGAATCTGTTCGCAGCCAAGTGGCGATGCACCTGGCGACGAGTTTTCATAGGGTGTGCGAAGATCTTGTAAACGCTTTAAACGGGCAACTCTCTTGCGAGATTGCTTCTTACCCATTCAGCCGTTCCCGAAGCATTAATTTTTGCCATGAGTGCTTGAATGGATTGTTCGCCAACCATCGCATCAAGGGTCTGTCCGTAGGCAGTGTAACTATCCCAGCGCGCAGCAAATACGATATTACCTACTTCACCTGCGGAAACCGTGTAGCACTTTACCTCGGCGCCATGTTTTCGCCACAGCTCGGCAGCTTCCTTCATATTGCCAATGACAACACTCATGTCTGCGCCTGGTAAAGGGCGTGATACAACTTGTAGTACGACAGCAGCCATTTTTCTCTCCCTATATGTCATTTGATCGCTATGGATTGCGCCAATTTGCGCATCGGTATCCTAGGATGAAACCTCCTGCTGTGAGCGTTTTGCATGACAATTTAGTCCGTACAAGGATAAGCATTTGTAACAAAGCAAGTCCGCGCCGAAATGCTTTAAACGCTTGTCATCGATTCGACTTGTCGTAGAGGCCAGCATTGACGTTGCTTATTTCAGCTGTTAAAACATGTGCTTATCAAGCAGCTAAGCGCTTGGCTGCTCAAAGATCATACAAGTCGTTGTTGCATGGCCGTAGACTTTTCCTTCCGCATCTACGATGCGTCCCTCAGCGGTTGCGACTTGGCGGCCTACATGGATCACTTTTGCCTCGGCACGTACGAGCGAAACAGCTTGCGTCAACGCGCGCACCATATTCACCTTTAGCTCCAAGGTGGTGTAGGCTTTTTTGGGCCGTAACGTCGAGTGGACTGCGCAACCCATTGCAGAGTCAAGAATCGTGCAAAACCATCCGCCGTGGACAGTACCAAGTGGGTTGTAGTGTTCAGGCTGAGGTCGTCCTTGAAAGATCGCAAAGCCGAGTGCGATCTGGATCGGTATGAAATCTAAGGTATCGCCAATCGGGGGCGAGGGAAAGCGCCCCTCAAAGATGCCTTGAAAAATTTCAAGGCCGCTCAAAGCGATAATCTCATCGCGAGGCAGTGGCCCAGGGCCAGCCAATCGAGCTCGTACCTCAGATTCTTCACGTTCCCAGGTTTCAAGTGTATTGTCGCGAACCATTAAATGCCTCCAAACGCAATGACTTTAGACAGTCGCTGCAAATCCAAACACCCATCGATCAGTCGATGGAATAGTTGGATCATTCGATCGATCGTTGATGAATACACTCTTGATCCTGAACGTCATTCATGATTATGGTGTGTAACGTTACAGAAAGAGTACGGAAAACTACCAACCGTAGAAGCGTTACCACGTTGGGCCGACTTCAAGTTCAGCGCTCCCATTGCTGATGACGGTGTGATAGGCAGGAAATTGTGCACCGGTCGCACAAGCGTGGTTCGGTAGTATTCTCAGCCGAGTCCCTATCGGAAAGCGAGTACTTATATCGAGCGCATGACGACCACTTTGCTCACTAATGATGCCGTGCTCCTGGTTTGCGCTTATCAGTTGATAGTTGGGGATTAGTTGACCGTTGAGATCACATACCTGTCCATAGCCATAATCAATCGTTTGTTTTTGGGTTCCGCGATCTCGGCTCATGGCCATCCAGCCGGCATCCACAATAGCCCAGCCTTTTTCCCTTTGATGCCCGATCACCGTAGTGAGTACGCTAAGCGCGATATCGTCGAGCTGACAGACGCCTACATTTGCCATGACTAGATCAAAGAAGATATACACCCCGGCCCGAACCTCAGTCACTCCCTCAAGACCTTGAGCCGAAAGCGCTGTCGGTGTTGAACCAACACTCACCTGATCGCAGGCTATGTTTGCGGCACGCAGGCGGTTGGCTGCCTTTAAGCAGAGGTAGCGCTCTTGTTCTGCTAAACCTGCCAACGCCTCTGGCGTATTTAACTCATAGCTCGAGCCTGCATGGGTCATGACACCGCCAAGTCGTAGCCTGCCCTGGTTAAGTAGCTTCCCGATCGCGAGTAGCTCATCATTTTCAGGATTGACACCAGATCGATGATTGTCCGTGTCGATTTCAATCCATACTTCGAGGGGAACGCCCTGTCGTGCAGAAAACGCGGCGAGCGCAGCTGCAGTATCCGAATTATCGGTAATAAGTTTTAGGTCACAACCCTTTTCGATGAGTTTGGCGGCTTGCCATAATTTTGATTCGACAATCCCAACGGCATAAAGAATATCTTTAATACCAGCTTCGAAAAATTGCTCAGCTTCTTTTAAAGTAGAAACAGTAATTCCCTTTGCACCGGCGGCTAATTGCAGCTTAGCGATATCGATTGATTTGCTCGTCTTGACGTGGGGGCGAAAGTTCACCCCTAAGAGGCGCGTTCGTTGCTGCATGCGTTGAAGATTAAACGTCATGCGTTGCATATCGATCAGCGCTGCAGGGGTATCAAGATCCTGAAGTTTCATAGGGCAGCTTCATGCATGGGCAGTTGTCGTATCGGCAATCGTGACTCGTTGAAGTAATCTTCGATACCCATCATAGCCTCCTGTTGCTCTGTGGACCAGGCAACGATTATCCCAAATCAATAGCGTGCCTTCTTCCCATCGATGACGGTAAATGACCTCTTCGGAAGCCATGTGCTCGAACAGTTGTTCGAGCAGATCATGAGCTTCATCGTCGGGCATGTTCTCAATACCGATGGTGTATGCAGGGCTTACAAATAAAGCGGCTTTACCGGTCTCAGGGTGTACGCGTTTAATCGGATGGGTTTGCGTTTTGCGCGCACTAGAGCTAAAGCTTATAGCCATCGATCGGCCCATCGCCCTATCGTTCTCACCATAGGCACCATCGGGTGCATAGCCGCGACGTGCAGAATGAATAGCGTTTCGCGATCCGACGGCGTCTCTTAGCGCTCGCGGTATGCGCTCCCAGGCTGCATATTGATTCGCGAACTGTGTGTCGCCGCCGATTGGTGGAATTACGCAGGCATAGAGCGCAGTTGCGGCCGGTGGTCGGGGTAGAAAACTCCAATCGGAGTGCCAATTTTCGGCAAAAAGCTTGGTCTTTTCATGGGCTTCGCGCCGGACTTCTACAACATGGTGATGGCCTGGGATGGGTGCAATAAATGGATCTTCGCTTCGAGGGCCAAGTTGAAGCGTGATACGTTCTAGGTCGGCAATCGCTAAATCCTGCCCGATAACTGCGATGACCTGATGGGTCAACCAAATCTTTCGAAATTGACTCAATAGGGCTGCAGATAGTGGAAGGCGCAAGTCCAACCCTTGGATCGTTGCGCCGCAACTCGAATTCGATGGAATGACTTCAAACATAAAGTTTCCTTATGGCTCGATG
>OMIE01000115.1 GCA_900299025.1 Burkholderiaceae bacterium | reverse complement strand
CCTGGAAGGATAAGTACGCGGGTGGTTTCACCTGCTCGCTTTCAATGAGCGGTGATAAATATGCAACCCTCATGTCCTTTGTGACCCTGGCGATGCAACATTCCATGGTTTGGATTGGTACTGGGATGATGCCTGCGGCGACCCCTGGTGCGCCCGATCAAATGAATCGCATTGGCTCTTCGATTGGTGTGATGGCGCAAGCCGATAATGTGCCTGCTGATCAAAGCCCGCCCAAAGGCGATCTTGACACCGCGATGGCCTACGGTGAGCGAATCGCACGCTGGATTGCTTGAGCCCAGGCCTCAAAGCCTGCTGATGCCTTGGCGCTCGCGTAGCGCTTAGGCATGTGCTCCACATGGCCTTGAAAATGCTCGGGGCCTTGAACCGCCACATGGTGGGGGAAATTGGCAAACATACTCTCATCATTAGGTGCGTCACCAAGGAAAAACCAGCTCGATTGTGCACGCTGATGATCATGGTCAAATAGTTTTTTGAGTAAATTGAGACTGCTGCTCGCCTTGTCGAATTGTCCAGCCCAAGCGTTGATATGGACATTGCTGGCTCGCGCACGATAGCCTTCCTTGTGACATCGTTCGATGAAGCGGGTTACGACATCACGAGGAGCCTTAACCTGTTCATTCCAGTCAATAGCGATATCAACGAGTCGCTGACTTTGATCACTGGCCCAGCAAAGCGGGGGGTAGTGGGGCATCCATTGTTCAGCAAGGCTCACCAAGTCCTTGCGTGCTGAAATGTCGCCGAAGTATTGGATTTCGAGCTGAAACCCTTGCCGATCGAGTTGATCTGCGGTGACGAGATCTCCAGATGGGTTTACGCGCCACATGGCCAGACCACCGCTTTCTGCAATGACGGCATCGATGGGCCACTGGTGCAACATCATATGACCCCAGGCTGCCGAGCGCCCTGTAACTGGTATGATTGTTAGACCGATATGATGAAGCGACCAAAGCGCTTCATAGGTTGATGCTCTTAATTGCCCCTGCAGGGTGAGGGTGCCATCCACGTCGGTGAGCACGCCGTAAAGACTGTTTGGGATAGCTTCTTCGCTTGCATCGGTGGTATCGCAGCCCATGAATTACTTCCACCGATCACGCCAGGCGTTTACGGCAAGACCACCAATAACAAGCAAGCCGCCTTGCACAGTTGCCGCCGGCATTTTTTCATCGGCGCCCAGCCAGGCCCAAATCGGCCCAAGCACCACTTCTAGGAGACAGATCAGGGCAATTTCATGCGGTGGCAAAAAGCGTGCAACCCAGACGAGCAGCGCGCAAGGAATAGCCAGTTGAACAATGCCTAAAAGTGCTAACCAGGCGAGGTCGTTGTGACTTGCTTCAAAGGGCATCGCCCAGGGAAGGGTTACAGCGCAAGACATCAAAGCGCCCACTAAAACCGCTGGAATCAAATCAACCTGAGCTCGCTGGGCGCGTAAGACCACTAGGTTGGCTGCCGAAGCAAGGGGCACGCCCGCGGCTATCAGCATTCCCTCGAGACCTTCAGCCGAAATGCCATCGCGCACCATCCACCATACCCCAATGCCCGCTACAGCGATGGCAAACCAGGTTGACTTCTCAATGGCTGTCTTCAGGAAGATCCTCGCCATCAAGGCAGCAAGCAGCGGCGCAAGGCTCATCACGACGACGGTATTGGCGACGCTCGTCCTTGTGAGGGCGATCATGAAGCAGGTAAACATCACCGCCCACATGGCGCCTGAGAACAGACCCCAGCGCCCCATGGCCCAGAGCATTTGCAGCGCTTTTGCCCGCCAATGCCAAGCAATCCCCACACTCATGGCGATCAAACAGAATAGACTTCGCCAGAAGGTGACTTCTAAGCTCTTTGCCTGCTCGAGTTGCCGACTCACCAGTCCGGCGATCGACCACATCAGTGTGCAGACAATCAGCAGGGCGATCGCCTGGCGGTGGCTTGGGCGAAAGCCGCCCGTCACGCTTGTTCCGTTTTCACTCATTACCGTTCGCAGCCTTGCGCGCAAGTTTGGACAATACCAAGGCAATAACTTTGGAGACCGACCGTCATGAATGCACCCACAGATTTAAAAAAACCGGCTTACTGGATGCCCTTTACCAACACCCGTCAATATGCCCAAGCACCCAAGCAGGTTGTTCGCGCCGAAGGCATGTACTTCATTACCGAAGATGGACGCAAGGTAATCGACGGGCTGGCAACCTTGTGGTGCACCAATGCGGGTCATTGTCATCCGCGCATTGTAGAGGCCATGCGAGCGCAGATCGGTGAGCTTGATTTCTGTTCCTCGTTTTCGATGGGGCACCCGAAGGCCTTTATGGCCGCTGAGCGTATTGCTGATATCGCGCCTGAGGGCATGACCCAGGTGTTCTTTACCAATTCGGGTTCAGAGGCTGTCGATACAGCCCTGAAGATCGCGCTTGCCTACCACCGGGTTAATGGCCAGGCAACCCGCACTCGGTTCGTGGGCCGTGAACGGGGCTACCATGGTGTGAACTTTGGGGGGCTTTCGGTTTCTGGCATTGGTAATAATCGAAAGGCCTTTGCTGCAGGCCTCTTGCCCCAGGTTGATCACTTGCGCCACACCGTGTTGAAGGAAAATGCGTTTAGCCGGGGCATGCCCGCGCATGGTGCTTCGCTGGCTGACGAACTCGAGGAGCGAATCGTCTACAGGCATGGCGCTGAGAATATTGCCGCCGTCATCGTAGAGCCGGTGAGCGGGGCGGGAGGCGTCTTAGTGCCGCCTCAGGGTTATTTGCAGCGTCTGCGTGAGCTAACTCGTAAACACGGGATCTTATCGATTTTTGACGAGGTGATTACAGGTTTTGGGCGCATGGGCACGCCATTCGCCAGCCAATACTTCGGGGTCACGCCCGATTTGATTACTTTTGCAAAAGGTGTCACGTCAGCGGCTGTGCCGCTCGGTGGCGTGTTGGTCTCAAGCACGATTTACGATGCGTTTCGCGAAAAGTCCGCGCCCGGTATCGAGTTATTCCATGGCTACACGTATTCGGGGCATCCCCTGGCGAGCGCTGCTGCATGTGCTGCGATTGACTTGTATCAGCATGATGGACTGATTGCCAATGCCGCCAAGCTTGCACCGACGCTCGAGGCGGGTCTTCATGGCCTTAAGGACAAGCCTCATGTGATTGATGTGCGCAATCTGCAATTCATTGGTGCCATCGAACTCGCTCCACGCGAGGGCGCGCCTGGTGCTCGAGCGACCGAGGTGTATAGCCGTTGCTGGGAAAAAGGCGTATTCGTCCGCCCGATCGGGGATTCGGTTGCGGTTTGCCCTCCTCTCATCGCCGAGGAGACGCATCTGAAGCGAATTTTTGAGGTGCTTGACGAGGTTTTGTCTGACCTGAACTAAGCCATGAAGCCGGGGTAAAATGCGCTGATGGATGCACCCGGTTTCGTTCATCTTCGGGTTCACACCGAATACTCAATCAGCGATTCGATCGTTCGTATCGACGCCTTGGTGGAGGCAGCGCTCGCCGATCAGCAACCGGCAGTCGCAGTGACCGATCTTGGCAACCTGTTTGGCTGGGTCAAGTTTTACAAAGCTGCGAGAGCCAAAGGCATTCAGCCGATTTGTGGTGCTGATTTGTGGCTTAGTAACGAGCTTGATCGGGATAGGCCTTTTCGACTGCTGGTCTTGGTGGAAAATCAACAGGGCTACTTATCGTTATGTCGGTTGTTGTCGCGCGCATGGCTCGAAAATGAGCATCGCGGCCGCGGCGAAATCAAAAAATCCTGGCTCGCTGAAGAAGACGCCCAAGGCCGTCGCTACAGCGAAGGTCTTATTGCCTTATCGGGCGGCCCGGAAGGCGAAATAGGACAAGCCTTAGTCTCTGGGCGTAAGCAGCAAGCCCTTGAGCTCGCAAAATCCTGGGCAGCGCTTTTTGATCCCGAGTGTTTTTTTCTCGAAGTTTGGCGGCGCGGTGGTGAAGGTGACGATGCCTATGTCCGCGATTGCGCCCACTTGGCGCTGGCAACCCAACTACCGCTGGTGGCCACACATCCGGTGCAATTTATTGAGCGCGATGCTTACAGGGCCCACGAGGCAAGAGTTTGTATTGCCGAGGGCGAAATGCTCGCCAATCCACGCAGACCGCGCAACTTCACCGAATCGCAATACTTTTTAACTCAGTCGGAGATGCAGCAGCGCTTTGCTGACTTACCCTCAGCGCTTGCAAATGCGGTCAGCATCGCTAAGCGTTGCTGTTTAAATATGACGCTTGGCAAGGCTTATCTGCCCGACTTTCCAACACCAAGCGGCTATACGATCGACGATTTCATGCGCGAGCAGGCCGCTCATGGCCTAGAGGATCGTCTAAAGCAATGTTTTCCCGACCAAAGCGAGCGCGACACCCATCGTCCCTCGTATCAGGAGCGATTGCGGTATGAGTGTGACACCATCGTTCAAATGGGTTTTTCTGGTTATTTCTTAATCGTTGCAGATTTTATTAATTGGGCTAAAGCTCATCAAGTTCCTGTTGGACCTGGGCGCGGTTCTGGTGCGGGCTCACTCGTAGCCTTTGCACTTGGCATCACCGATTTGGATCCGATTCCTTATGCCTTACTTTTTGAGCGTTTTCTGAATCCTGAACGGGTTTCGATGCCTGACTTTGATATCGATTTTTGTCAGGACAAACGTTCATTGGTGATCGATTACGTGCGCAAGCGATACGGCAGTGATGCTGTTTCTCAGATCGCAACCTTTGGCACCATGGCATCGAAGGCCGTGATCAGAGATGTCGGGCGAGTCCTGGATATTGGCTACAATTTTTGTGATCAATTATCAAAACTAATACCAGTCGTTCAAAATAAGCCCTTATCGCTTGCAAAGGCTAAAGAGGCCGAACCGCTGCTTAAGCAGCGCGAACAAGATGAGGAAGAAGTACGTGAAATTCTTGCGCTTGCAGAACCGCTTGAAGACATCACCCGCAATGTTGGGATGCACGCTGGCGGCGTATTGATCGCACCAGGTCAGCTCACTGACTTCTGTCCCTTATACCGCCAGCCCGGCGACGAATCCGCAGTGATCAGTCAATTCGACAAGGATGATGTTGAAGCGGTTGGCTTGGTTAAATTTGACTTTTTAGGTTTACGCAACCTCACCATTATCGAAACCGCTATTGAATACATCAGGCGGCGTCATCCTGATTTTCAACTCGAGCAGGCGACTAAGGGCTTTAGCGACCCCGCAGCTTATCAAGTGCTCAGGCAAGCCAACACCACCGCTATATTCCAACTCGAAAGCGAGGGGATGAAAAAGCTATTGAAAAAGCTTGAACCCGATCGTTTCGAAGACATCATTGCGGTCTTAGCGCTTTATCGACCCGGACCGCTCGGTTCGGGCATGGTCGATGACTTTATTTTGCGCAAAAAAGGTGTTCAAAGCATCGATTATTTTCATCCCGATTTACAGGCCTGTCTTGAGCCCACTTACGGGGTCATTGTTTATCAAGAGCAGGTAATGCAGATCGCACAAATCATCGGCGGCTATACCTTAGGCGGTGCCGATCTCTTACGCCGCGCCATGGGTAAGAAAAAACCTGAAGAGATGGCTCAGCATCGCGATATTTTTGTTAAGGGCGCCATCAACAAGGGTTATGCACTTGAGCTTGCAAACAAACTGTTCGATTTGATGGCGATGTTTGCAGAGTATGGTTTTAATAAGTCTCACACCGCAGCATATGCTGTGGTCACATATCAGACGGCTTGGCTGAAGGCTCACTATCCGGCCGAGTTCATGGCAGCCACGCTTTCTTCCGATATGGACGATACCGATAAGGTTCAATTATTTGTATCTGATACAAAGCATAACGGTGTTCAATTGCTTGCCCCTGATGTCCATGCCTCGGCTTGGCGTTTTGAGCCGGTGTATGAAGCGGGAAAGGCGGCGATCCGCTATGGACTTGGCGCGGTAAAGGGTGCAGGTGAGGCAGCAGTCAAGCACTTACTTGCGGCGCGCAGCCAGGGGCGCTTTAAGCATTTATTCGATTTATGCAAGCGGGTGGACAGGCGAATTGTGAATCGACGCACGCTTGAAGCCATGATTCGTGCCGGAGCGCTCGATGAGATTGAACATGATCGCGCCCGAGCGTTTGCCTCTGTGGGACTTGCCATGGACGAGGCTGAAAAATCGCTTGCAAGCCTTGGACAGGAAAGTTTGTTTGCCGAGGCCTTTGGTCAAGAGCCCGACCAGTCCACTGAGATGCACTATCTCAAAGTGCCAAGCTGGAGCGAACGTCAAAGACTCCAAGAAGAAAAGCTTGCATTAGGGTTCTTTTTGTCTGGGCACTTATTTCATGCCTATGCCAGCGAAGTGCGTCGTTTTGCGAAAACCCCGCTGGCGCAGATCCACCCCGCACCCCAGGGGCAGTGGGTAGCTGGTATTGTCACGGCCCTGCGAACACAAATGACCCGTCGCGGGAAAATGCTTTTTATAAGTCTTGATGATTCGAGCGCAACGCTTGAGGCCGCAGTTTTTGCCGAGTCGATCGATAAGCATCGGCAGATCTTGAAGGTCGATGACTTGCTCATCGTTTATGGCAAGGTGAGCCGCGATGATTACAGTGGGGGGCAGCGTTTGGTTGTTGACCGCATGCTTGATCTATCAGGCGCTCGGGCCGAGTTTGCGCGCTCCTTGCGACTGGAGCTCAATGCTCAGGCCGATGCGATTCGCTTGAAAAAGGCGCTTACGCTTTTTAGCGCACCCGAGGGGCAGCAGGGTTGTTCGGTTGTTGTTCGTTATCATAACAATAACGCAAGCTGTGAATTGAAGTTGCCTCCACATTGCAAGGTTCGACCCGATGATGCCTTGCTTGCGTTGATACAAAGCGAATTTCAAGGTAGTCAGGCCGAAGTGGTCTACAACTGACGGTCTTATGAACACGACCCAAGCGCCGGACCTGTCGCAAGGGCCGAAGCGTCCTGCCCCTGCTGTGTGGCGACGTCTGTTGGCCTATCTTCGACCCTATGCATGGGTTATGGGCGCATCGATGCTTGCCATGGCACTTGCCGGTCTTGCCGAGCCATTGCTCCCAGCGATGCTAAAGATAGGACTTGATAGAGGCTTTGGCCCTGGTGCCGACCTCGATTTGTGGCAGGTGCCTATTGCAGTGATTGGCCTGATGCTGATTCGGGGTCTTTGCGTGGTTGCCGCCTCAACAGGTATGGGTTGGGTCGAATCGCATGTATTGGCTGACTTGCGCCGCGATATGTACGAAACCTTATTACATCTGCCAGCTTTGCGCTTTGATCAAAGCAGCAGCGGCCCTTTGATTTCGCGCTTCACCCACGACGCTTCGCAAGTGATGAGCGCAGGTGCAAGAAGCCTCAGCATCTTGGTGCGTGACTCGATCACGGTCTTGGGGCTCTTAGTCTGGCTTTTTTGGCTTAACTGGTCGTTAACCCTCATCATGCTTGCGATGGGACCTGCGATTGCTGTCACCATGGTGAGTATTAACCGCAGGCTTCGACGTCTTAGCGCTGATCATTTGAAAGCCATGGGCGAACTCACTCAACGCGTTGATGAGAGCATCGGTGCCCAACGGGTTATTAAGGTCGATGGTGGACAACCCATGGAGCGTGAGCGTTTCGCGCTCGTCACCAACCGTCTGCGGCAGGTTTCGCGACGATTCTCCGCCATGGCCGCTCTCGGATCACCCGCAAATCAGGTGATCGCCGCTATTGCCGTCTCGGTGGTCTTGGTTGTTGCGATGGAGCAATCGCGTCAGGCCTCATCCTCGGTGGGAAGTTTCGTATCCTTTGTGACTGCGCTTTTGATGTTGCTTGCACCATTGAGAAACCTCTCAAATCTTGGCGGCCCGATTCAAACGACGCTGACCGCTTGCGAGTCGGTGTTTGCACTGATTGATGAGCCCAGAGAGAAGGATCAGGGCAAGGCACAAGCGCCCAAGCTGCAAGGTGCTTTGCGTTTTGAGGGTATTGAGCTCAGTTACCCAGGGGCGGCTTTGCCTGCGCTTCGTGATATCAGCCTCAGCTTGAGAGCAGGCGAGCATCTTGCCTTGGTAGGGCCTTCAGGCTCTGGAAAAACCAGCCTTGTCAACCTCATTCCTCGGCTTTACCACCCGCAGCAAGGATGTATCCGAATCGATGATATCGATATCACTACGATACCGCTATCAGTATTACGACAACAGATTGCAATTGTCAGCCAGGATGTGCGGCTTTTTGACGATAGCATTGCAGCAAACGTTGCCTATGGCGCGCAGCGCGGCGCAAGCGAAGCGGCGATTCGTGAGGCACTTGGCCATGCGAATTTACTCGACTGGGTCGATGCGCAAGCGCAAGGGCTCCATAGTTTCATTGGCGAGAATGGCGCACGATTATCAGGCGGTCAACGACAAAGGCTTGCGATTGCCCGAGCGCTTTTGAAGAATGCTCCCATTCTTATACTGGATGAGGCTACCTCGGCACTTGATACCGAGTCAGAGCGTGCGGTTCAAACTGCGCTTGAAACCTTGATGAAGGGGCGTACAACGCTCACCATTGCACATCGCCTTTCGACGGTCATTCATGCCGATAGAATCATTGTGATGCAGGCCGGACGGATTATCGAAAGCGGAGACCATGATAGCTTGCTTGCACGCGATGGTCTGTACGCCAGACTTTGCCAGGCGGGTGAGCTGACTAATGAAGACGAAAGCGAAGGGAAGTAAGGCATGAATCTGGCGCGTCGTGTCTGGGGGTCTTGTCTGCTGATCACCATTTGTATGGGCAGCTTTGGAATTGCTGGCTTATCACTTGGGTTTGCTGTGACGCTTCTTATAAGTCTGGCCTCGCTTGAGCCTGCACTTGTGAAGCAGCGCTTTTCGCGACTTCCGTTGTTGTTATCGGCGATGCTCTTCCTCCTTTGGGGTTTGGTCACGCTTGCATGGTCAGAGGCCGTCAGCCCTTTGCTTGCGCTCTCCGATTGGTCGCGCTGGCTCATTTTGATTCCGGCAGCAGGATTCATGATGACCGATGACGTCCGGCACGGTATTTGGCGTGCTTTTATCGCCGTTCAATTAATTGTAGCTTTTTGGGCGATTTACGTCGGTATTGACTGTACGGTGGATTGGGCTCCATATCCGCATGCTTATGAATGCATGAACAAGCGCATACCCCATGGGAATATTCAGGCGACTTGGATGTTGGCCTTTGCTGCGCTGTTATCGCTCGTTTGGTTAGAGGGACGCTGGCGTTGGGTTTGTGCAATTGCTCTTGGATTACCGCTGTTAATGATTGGTAATCGAACCGGCTTTTTGGTCTTTGCATTAGGCCTTGCGGTTGGGTTTTGGTACGCGGCTGCGCTTAAGCCTTGGCGTCTACCGATTCTTGCTGCTTCAGGTCCGCTAGCTTTAGCGGCATTGATGCTCAACCCAGCCTTGCAAGCCCGATTCGCTGACGCGCTTGACTTCGATCGATACGGCGCCGCGCAGCAAGCTCAGGCTCAACAAACCAGTGAAGGATTGCGTGCCGTTTATTGGCGAGCTTCGCTCATAGCCATCCGTGACCGGCCCTTGATCGGTCATGGTATCGGCAGTTGGTCGGAGGTTTATCGCGGTTTGCAACCGCAGGTTCAGGGACCTGCAAACAGTGCTAATCCTCATAGCAGTTACCTGCTCATTGCAGTCGAGCAGGGACTGATTGGCTTATTTTTATTCCTGGGGCTTTTGGCAGCGCTTTGGCAAGCGGCAGCCTGGCTTACAGGATTTGAAGCGGTTGCTTTTCGGATCTTACTTGTAAGTTTTATCGCTGGCAGTGTATTCAACACCTGGACACATGATGGTGCAGCATCACGCTTATTCCTGATTCTGATGCTGCTATGTCTTTCAGGCTTGCGCGCACCGAATCAGGCCAAGCCCGAATCGGCATCAGCAAGCGCCGAACCCCAACAGCGTCAACCCCGCCCAAGACGTGAACGCAGGCAGGGAAGGATAAAGCCTTGATTCGCCTCTCAGTGATTATCATCACGCTCAACGAGGCTGGGCTGATTGAACAATGCCTTCGGTCACTGCCAGACTACGATGAATTGATTGTGGTCGATTCTGGTTCAACCGATGGGACCCAAGCGATTTGCAAGCGATTCGGCGCCAAATTGCTACAAACCGATTGGCCTGGATTTGGCCCTCAAAAAAACCGTGCGCTTGATCTTGCCCAAGGTCATTGGGTTTTATCGGTCGATGCCGACGAACAATTCGATGCGAGCTTACGTGCCGAGATCAGTCGGGTTACTGGTTTGGACAAACATGAAGGTTCCGATAGCGATAAGGCAACGGGCAACATCCGGGAAGACATGGGGCAAGTCCAAGCACATGCCATCGTGAATGCTTATCGCTTCAGGCGGCGATCGAGTTTTGCAGGTCAATATATGCGCTTTGGTGATTGGCGCAGCGATAAAGTGCTTCGACTTTTTCGCCGCGACTGCGGGCGATTTTCAGAACTCGCCGTTCATGAGTCGGTGCAGGTCCGAGGGCCAGTGGGCGAATTGTCTGGCCTTATGCTGCATCAGTCGATCCAAGACTGGGCCGATGCCATGTCCAAGGCTCGGCTTTACGCCGAACTAAGCGTGGCGCGTATGCGATCACGAGGTTCGGTGGGTCCTATGCACGGTGTCTTGCATGCAATTTGGACCTTCACGCGGGGTTTTGTGTTTCGTTTGGGCTTTCTTGATGGTTATAACGGCTTAAGACTCGCCCTGGCCAACGCCTGGGGTACTTATTTGCGCTACAGCCTTGCGGCTGAGGCTATATCAACGCAATCTACTTTGGAGAAGTGACTATGTCTGAACGTTTTCCTTTGCCTACACTCGACTCAGTACCTGCCGACATCCGCGACATGATGCTCAAGGTGCAGGAGAAGTCGGGCTTTGTACCTCATGTGTTTTTAAAGTTGGCAAGGCGGCCGGCTGAGTTTCGTGCTTTTTTCGCGTATCACGATGCCTTGATGCTCAAGGAGGGCAATCTCTCGAAGGGCGAGCGTGAAATGATTGTGGTGGCGACAAGTGCTGCTAATCAATGCTTGTATTGTGTGGTCGCACATGGCGCCTTATTGAGAATTTTTGAGAAAAAGCCGCTCCTGGCCGACCAAATCGCGATCAACCATCGCAAAGCCGACATCACCCCGCGACAACGAGCCATTCTTGACTTCGCGATGAAGGTCGCTTTTGAATCCGATACCCTTGAAGATCTCGACTTCGAAATGCTTCATGAGCATGGACTCAATGACGAAGATGCTTGGGATATTGGAGCCATTGCAGCCTTTTTTGCGTTGAGCAATCGGATGGCTAATCTGTCGGGGATGATGCCCAACCCAGAGTTCTATTTATTAGGTCGTGTTCCGCGGGATAAGTCTTCCTCGAAGTAAGCGATCATTCGATCGTGGGCGAGTAGGTAGCCTAGCTCAGCACGATATCGTAGTGCTCTTGGCTATAGCTCGCCTCCACAACCAGTGAAACCGGCTTTCCGATGTCTTCGCTAAGGCAAGCTAGCGTTGCTGATTCTTCATCAAGAAATAGATCAATGACCTGAGGGTTGGCGATGATGCGAAAGCCCTTTGGATCGAACTGGCTGGCCTCACGTCGGATTTCTCGCAAAATTTCATAGCAAACGCTGCGGGCTGTTTTTACTTCACCTTTGCCCTCACACATCGGACAGGCTTCACGCAGCACATGGGCAAGCGACTCCCGGGTACGTTTGCGTGTCATTTCAACAAGACCTAGGCCTGTGAAGCCAAGCACCGAACTACGGGTTCTGTCGCTAGCGAGCGCTTTTCTTAACTCATGCAGCACAGTCTCACGATGGTGCTCATGATGCATGTCGATAAAATCAATAACGATAATGCCGCCAAGGTTACGCAGCCGAAGCTGCCTGGCAATGGCATGGGCTGCTTCCATATTGGTCTTGAAAACTGTATCGTCAAAATTTTTTCCGCCGACATAGCCTCCGGTGTTGACATCAACGGTTGTTAATGCCTCCGTCTGATCGATCATCAGGTAGCCACCCGATTTCAGATCGACTCGTCGGGCAAGTGCACGGTCGATTTCTGCTTCAATGTTATATAAATCAAAAATTGGTCTATCACCGCGATACAAGCGAATTTTTTCCTCCACGCCAGGCATGTAGGCGCGCGCAAAGCGACTCAAATGCTCGAGCTCGCTTGGCTGATCCACGCGAACGCTTGCTGTCGATTCGCCGACCACATCGCGCAGACAGCGTTCGCTAAGGCTTAACTCCTGATAAAGCAGCGAGCTTGCAGGAAGCTGTTGACTCAAACCTAGTATTTCCTGCCAGCGCTGCCTAAGATAAGCGATATCGATAGCCAGGGCTTCGTCGTCTGCTTGCTCAGCCGAAGTGCGGACGATAAACCCACCGCGTTCTTCAGCTGGCATCAGGTTAAGAATGCGCTGACGCAAACCCTCGCGATCGCTTTCCTGGTCGATGCGGGTCGAGATGCCAATATGCTTTGATTGAGGCAGGTAGACAAGGAGTCGCCCGGCAATACTGATTTGGGTAGAGAGTCTTGCGCCTTTTGTACCAAGTGGGTCCTTGATCACCTGGACCAAAAGCGGTTGCCCCACAAAGAGCGTTTTTTCGATTTGTATCGCGCTTAATCGTTGTTCATCACGCTGCTCTTGCCTAGCACCGAGCTGGCGTGCCTGCCAGAGATCGGCAACATGTAAGAACGCTGCGCGTTCTAGACCGATATCAATAAATGCAGATTGCATACCCGGCAGGACTCGGTTGACCTTGCCGAGATAAATATTGCCAACAAGGCCTCTTGTGACGGCGCGCTCGATGAATACTTCTTGCACGGCGCCTTGCCGTACCAGGGCGACTCGTGTCTCGTGCGAACAGGCATGAATCAGGAGTTCTTCAAGCATCGTCTAGCGCAGTCCCAAAACTTTGGCCGTGAGGTACAAGGGCAAACCCATGATCCCACTTTGCGTGCCTTCGATTCGTCTTACAAAGCTTCCTGCCTGGCCCTGAATGCCATAAGCCCCTGCTTTATCCATTGGGTCACCGCTTGCGACATAGGCACGAATCTCATGGTCACGAAGACGAGCGAACCACACCTTGGCGACCTCAGTGCGCACAAGGATACGCTCTGAGGTTTTTACACAAGCTACCGAAGTGATTACGCGATGCCGTCGTCCGGATAAATCTTGTAGCATGTTGATGGCTTCATCGGCGTCTTTGGGCTTGCCGAGAATCCGACCACCGAGGGCAACCGTGGTATCAGCAACTAGGATGGGCCGTTTCGGCAGGGCCTGCGCCTTCATGCGCGCAAGCGCGGCAAGTGCTTTTGCATGGACAACGCGTTTGACGTAATCGCCTGGTGATTCGCTGTCGCGATTCGCTTCGAGAGCTTCTGCATCTTCGTCGTCTTGCGGCAAAAGCAATGCTACCGAAACCGGCAAAAATTGTAGCAATTCAAGCCTTCTTGGGCTTTTTGATGCGAGATAAATCGGAAGGTCAGTCACAAGCTTTGTTAGGCGCGATGGTAGGGGTGTTGCTGAAGAATAGACCATGCGCGAAACAATTGCTCGGCAATAAGTACCTTTACAAGGCCATGTGGCAAGGTCATATGGGAGAGCCTTAAGACAAATCGGGCTTTATCGCGGATACTGGGATGCAAGCCATCTGCGCCGCCAATCACAAAGGCTGGCTCCTCGGCTTGTTCGTGCCATTGTTTGCATTGAGCGGCAAACTCAACCGAAGAAAGACTGCGGCCGCGTTCATCAAGTGCAACCATCAAAAATTTGCCGGTCTGAAGCGAAGTTTCAATACGCTGAGCCTCTTGCAGCATGCATTGGAGCGTCGAGCTATTTGATTTGCGGGGCTCAGCGCGAAGTTCGCGCCATTGGATTTGCCACTCCCTGGGCAAGCGCTCGCTGTATTGCTTACACGCCTCATCGATCCAAGAGGCAGGTTTATGCCCTACCGTTAATACGAGACTGCGCATCTGCTCATTAGCGGACAACACATGTCGGCATGGTCGGGTAGGTCACCAAGCGATTGTCTGGCAAGCCATGAGATTTGTTAAGCATCGCTTTCCTTGGCACGGCGGCTTGCCGTTGTGCCAAGTTTTATACGTACCGGTTTGTCACCCCAAATTTCTTCGAGCCGGTAATAGCTGCGAATTGCCGGCTGCATAATGTGTACGATGGCATCTCCCGCATCAACCAAGACCCATTCGCCAGTTGCCTCGCCTTCTACGGCAAGAATCTCGCCGCCAGCTGCTTTGACTTGTTGTGCAACACGCCATGCGAGTGCTTTCGTCTGGCGGTTTGAGGTACCGCTCGCGATCACAACCCGATCAAAAAGGTCACTTTGAGCACTGGTGTTATAGACTTTAATATCTTGTGCCTTGACATCCTCAAGCGCATCGACGATGACCCGCTGAAGTTTTCTTATATCCATATCGTTCCTTCAATGAGATCTTTGTGGATCCTGTTCTGAGTCTGCCAGGATCGGCCGATACAGCCCGTGTTGCTTAATATAGTCCAACAATGGCTCTCCGAGAAAACCTCGAAGTGCTTGTGCCTCGACATGGGCACCTAGGCGAGGCTCACTGAGCGTCGTCCATGTGGCAAGTTCTCGCCGCAGCAGCGTCGAGGAGATGGGCACGGGTGACATCGAAAAGAAAACGATGTGCCCGTGACTCTTCCAGGGCAGGTGATCGCAGCCGAACTGCTGAACGAGTTGTTCGACGGTTTCTGGCAGATCTTGAAGCCCAAAGCCTGGGCGACCTGTTACCCCAAGGTGCACATAATCGAGCAGCGCGTCATAGTGCTTCCAACTTGGCAAATTTCTAAGCTGATCCGCACCGATAATCATCACACGCCGCTTATCAGGATGATCTCGGGCCAACTCTTTCACGGTATCGATGCTGTAAGTGGGCTGTTCACTTGCCTCATAGCGCCTTATCTCGCGATCATCAATGTCAAAAAAAGAGCGATCAGAAGTCGACAGCAAGCTCGATAACATGGCCAGACGCTGCGCGGTACTGGGGCGATATTGGAGGCTTTTGAGCTTTTCGGATTGCTTTTGCCAGGACTGTCCCGTTGGCATAAAACGGAGTTGATCAAGCCCAAGCGCAAGCCTGGCGGCATGTCCTAGCGCTAGATGACCAAGGTGTGGTGGGTCAAAGCTGCCACCGAGCCAGCCCCAACTTGGTGAACCAATAGCAAGCCGGGTCAGACCCAATCCTTTGGCTTGATCAATTCGTACAACGATGCTTCGGGGCTGTCCGGCTCGGGACGCCAGTTGTAGCGCCACTTCACGATCGGGGGCATCGACATGAGGATCGATTCGGTTCTTCCCTGCGATTGCAGGCCAAATAAGGTGCCGCGGTCAAACACCAAGTTGAATTCAACATACCGCCCGCGACGATAGGCCTGGAAGTCGCGCTCGCGCTCCCCATAGGCAGTGGACCGTCGCTTTTCGACAATTGGAACGTAGGCATCTAAAAACGAGTCGCCCACCGAACGAGTTAGCGCAAAGGCTTCTTCTAAGCTCGGTTCGCTTAAGTCGTCGAAAAAAATCCCGCCAACCCCGCGCGCTTCCTGCCGGTGTTTGAGAAAAAAATATTCGTCGCACCAGCGTTTGAAGCGAGGGTGCCATTGCTTACCAAAGGGATCGAGTGCGTTTTTGCATTGCAGGTGAAAGTGCCTGGCATCGTCTTCAAAACCGTAATAGGGCGTTAAGTCCATGCCGCCACCACACCAACCGTCGACATCCCTATCCTGTTGGCTACTCGTGAATGTCATAAAAAGACGAACGTTCATGTGAACCGTTGGCACATAGGGATTACGTGGATGCAATACCAATGAAACGCCCATGGCTTCCCAGCGACGGCCGGCTAGTTCTGGCCGGTGCGCACTTGCCGAGGGCGGCAGTCGATCGCCCATGACGTGTGAGAAATTGCAGCCGCCGCGCTCAAATAATGCACCTTCCTCAATAACACGCGATATGCCGCCGCCGCCCTCAGGACGTTCCCACTGGTCAAGCGCGAAGGCCTGCCCATCGAGTGATTCGAGTGCTTGCACGATCCCTGATTGCAGTCCGACAAAGTAGTCCCTTGCCTGATCCATGATGCCTGTCATCGGCGTTTTATCCTATCTGAGCTATGAGCTTGTGCCATGGTTGCGGCGTGCACGCCAGGCAATGTCCTTGCGGTATTGTCCGCCATCGAGGTGGATTTGTGCCATGCTCTCATAGGCGTGTTGCTGAGCCAGCTTGATGCTGTCACCCATGCCGACTGCGCAAAGCACACGGCCACCACTGCTTAGCAGTGCACCGTCTCGCTCCTCAGTGCCTGCATGAAAAACCAGTCGATCAAGGCTTGCCGGGTCTGCGAGGCTACTTGCCTGACCGAGGCAGCCTGCAGCGCCCTTGTTTTGCAAACCGCCAATCGGGTCACCGACCCGCGGTGCTTGGGGGTAGCCCTGCGCTGCCAGAACAACGCCTACCGCGTGGCGCCGGTCCCATTGTGCTTCGATGTGATCGAGCTTTCCAGCGAGCGCTGCTTCAATCAAGTCCACCAGGTCACTTCGCAGCCTTGCCATAAGCGGTTGGGTTTCAGGATCGCCGAGGCGACAATTGAACTCAAGCACTTTGACCGTCTTTGTTGGGTCGATCATTAAGCCCGCATACAAAAAGCCCACATACCGACGACCTTCGGCCGCCATGCCTTTGACCGCCTTATTCATCACCTCACGCATCACAAAGGCATGAATATCGGGCGTGACAACAGGTGCGGGTGAGTAGGCTCCCATGCCTCCGGTATTCGGTCCGGTGTCAGCATCGCCCAGCCTTTTATGGTCCTGACTCGATGCGAGGGCGAGCACATGTTCACCATCAACCATCGCAATGAAGCTTGCCTCCTCGCCTTGTAAACAAGCCTCAATGACAACGCGAGCGCCGGCCTGACCAAAACTTTGGTCCTTGAGCATCCAGTCGATGGCTTGATGGGCGTCTTGAAGACTTTGGGCAACGACAACGCCTTTGCCGGCGGCTAATCCATCTGCCTTAATGACGATGGGGGCACCTTGCTCCTCGACGTAGCGGTGCGCCAAGTCCGGATCGGTAAAGCTTTGATAATCAGCGGTAGGAATACCAAATCGGGTCATGAACTGTTTGGCGAAATCCTTTGACGACTCAAGTTGAGCCGCTTCACGACTAGGGCCGAAGATGGCCAGTTTTCTCGATTGAAAATAATCGACAATACCCGCTGCAAGTGGTGCTTCGGGCCCGACCACGGTGAATCGAATGCCTTCTTGAATCGCGAAGTCTGCCAGGGCCACCTGATCGCTCAAAGCCAGGTTTTGAACCTTGGGTTCGTGCGCTGTTCCTCCATTGCCCGGAGCGACATAAACTTGTGTGACTTTAGCCGACTGCGCTAGTTTCCAAGCAATAGCGTGTTCGCGTCCGCCTGATCCAATCACCAGCAACTTCATGTTTCACCCATCGACGCATTGGTGTACACCTCTTGCACGTCATCAAGCGCTTCAAGCGCATCGAGTAGCTTTTGCATTTTCTCGGCGTCATCACCTTCGAGCGCGATTTCATTGTCGGGTTTCATAACAATCGCAGCAATCTCGCTTTTCAGGCCAGCCTTATCAAGTGCACGTCTTAGCGGTTCAAAGAGTCCTGGCTCGCACACAACTTCAATCGAGTCGTCATCACCGCGAATGACATCGTCGGCGCCTGAATCAAGTGCCACCTCGATGACCTTTTCTTCGGAGGTGCCAGGTGCAAATAGGATTTGGCCGCAATGGCGGAATTGAAAAGCCACTGAGCCGTCGGTGCCCAAATTGCCACCGAACTTTGAGAAGGCATGACGAACTTCGGCAACGGTTCGGGTCCGGTTATCAGTCATGCAGTCAACAATAATTGCTGCCCCCGCAATGCCATAACCTTCATAGCGAATCTCTTCGTAGTGAGCACCCTCCAAGCCGCCTGCACCGCGAGCAATTGCTCGTTGCACGGTATCCTTGGGCATATTGGCTTCAGAGGCCTTGTCCATCGCCAGTCGCAACCTAGGGTTGGTATCGCTATCGCTACCACCGATGCGCGCAGCTACGGTGATTTCCCGGATCAGCCGGGTAAAAAGTTTGCCGCGTTTGGCGTCTTGACGTCCCTTGCGGTGCTGAATATTGGCCCACTTCGAATGACCGGCCATGCTTGCCCTTGATCTTTAACGCCTGATGGCGCGACCCCGTGATTTTACACCGCAGCAAGAAAGTCAATCGGTCAAAAGGATGACCCTTCGGGATCATTCTCAGGAGGCAGTCCATGCAAAGCCGATTTCCCAGCTTTCTCATGTTGTGTGTTTTAACGCTGTTGATGCTTTTTCAACACGGTCTTGTTAAGTCCGCCGAGTCAGCCTCGCTGTCTGTTGACCTGCCAGCATCGATAGCGACGCTAGCAGCGCAGCCAGGGGCGGCGCTTTCATTGGGACCCGGATCGACAGACTGCCATCACCACGCTGATCCGATTCGCCTAAACCTTGGTGAACTCAAAGCCTTGTCCTTATCAACGCGCAAAGAGCGTGCGCGTTGGAATGCGCGCCCCGATGTGATGAGCGTTCAAAGTGGGCCGGGCCATAGCCATTTGCTTAAAGCGGAAAAACCAGGGCACAGCGAGCTGAGGCTCGGCTTTGATCCGGACTCATCTGGCGGCGAGCCAAGCTGTACGGTTTGGCGGCTCGAGGTCGGCGTTGATTTAAGCCAGGCACAAGCACTTCTTAGCGAATGGGTAGCCCAAGAGGCTCGTGTATCGCCATGGTCCGCTCCTCGGGTTCAATTGAGTGCACGCGGTGCGCTGATTGTTTTAGAGGGTGAGGTGGCACAGGCTGAGCAGGGCAAGGCGCTCGAGTCCTTGATCAAACTATGGCTCGAGGCCCAGTCCTTTTCCGGTTTGCGATTGGTCAACTGGCTACATATTCGCCCTGCTGAGCAAATCATGTTGGAAGTAAGGATTGCCGAGGTCTCATCGCGATTGCTCGATAAGCTTGGGATTGACTGGCAAATGGGCAAAGAGCAGCCTGTGTCGAACGGTCTGGGCCAGTGGAGTGCTCAGGCTGGCTTTTCTCGCGGCGCAGCCGCCTTGGTACGTCTCATTCGAGGCGCATCGGTCATTGGCGTCGACGCCGAGGCCTCGCGTTCCCAATGGCGATTGCTTGCTCAACCCAATCTCATGGCGCAAAGCGGTAGCGAGGCACAGTTCTTATCGGGCGGAAAAGTTTTTATACCCATCTCAATTCAGCAAGGACAAGGCGAACAGGCGAGCATTACTACAAGGCTCGATGAGCGAGAGTACGGCGTGAGTCTCAAATTCATGCCGCGTCTCATGTCCGATGGCCGTATCGAATTAAAGGTGGCTCCTGAGGTCTCGGAACTATCCCGTGATGGCGTGCTTGTGAGTGCGGGCGAGCGCGGCTCGGTATTGCCCTTGGTGACGGTTCGCAAAGCAAGCACAACCGTCACACTTGATGATGGAGAGAGCTACGTAGTGGGCGGACTTATCCATTTCGGTGAGGAACATGGTCGCCGCGGCCTGCCGGGTCTGATCGAATCCAAAGTCTTTCATGGTTTGCTTGGCTCTCGCGATCACCACCAGCATCACAGCGAATTAGTCTTTGTCGTTACACCGCGCCGACTCATCCGCCATCAAGGGGCCATTCAATGAACTGGGACGATCGCAGCATTCAGCAACGGGCCATTGAGCGATTAATCGGCGAACACGGGCCGCGCGCCCTCGCTAAGATGAACCCCGAGCAGTTGCAAGAGCGGCTCAAAGGTGCTTTATCACTCGCCTTGAGTGAACAAAACGGTGCGCTTCAAGCCGACCAGTTGCAACGCATCCATGGCGAACTCATGGGCTTAGGCCCACTTGAGCCCTTGCTTGCCGATGACAAAGTGGGTGACATACTGGTGAATGGACCTGAGGCAATCTGGTATGAGCGACAGGGGCGTTTGTATCGAAGTACCCAACGGTTTGACAACGAGGCTCACCTGCTTCGCATCATCGATCGCCTGGTATCACGTGGCGGAAGACGCATTGACGAATCCTCACCCATGGCCGATTCACGCTTACCCGACGGATCACGAGTTAATGCCGTTGTTCGGCCGGCTGCAGTCGATGGCCCCCAGCTTTCGATCCGTCGCTTTATTGGTGGACCTCGCTTGCTTGCCGATTGGGTGCAAGCAGGATGCATGACCACCGAGGCGGCCGACATCCTAGGCGATCTGGTTCGTCAACGCGCAAACCTGATTATTAGCGGTGGTACGGGCGCAGGCAAGACTTCACTGCTTAATGCGCTGTCGGCATGTATTGACGAAGGCGAAAGAATCCTGACACTTGAAGATGCTGCCGAGCTGCGCTTATCACAGCCTCATGTGGTCAGGCTCGAGTCAAGACCGCCCAATCTAGAGGGTAAGGGGGAGCTCACGATGCGGATGCTGTTGCGTAATGCCCTGCGCATGCGTCCGGATCGTTTAATCCTCGGTGAGGTTCGCGGCGATGAGGTTATCGAACTGCTGGCTGCGCTCAACACAGGTCATAGGGGTTCGATGGGGACTGTACATGCCAACTCTGCCGCCGATGCATTGGTAAGACTTGCTTCGATGGCTGCCATCGCGCTGGGCACATCGCATCCGGAGATGCTTGATTCGCAAATACGCTCAGCGGTTGATGTGGTTTTGCATCTTGAGCGAAGCGATGACGGCAAAAGGCGCTTGCGAAGCATCCATCGCTTACAGTCCGATCTCCCCGGGGCCGGAAGCGGCGCGAAGATGCATTGTTTGTGGCCTAAACCGGACGATAGGTCTCAACCTCTCCGTCGTAGCCCGGCAGCAGGCGTGCCCCGCAGGTCTGCACCTGATGACGCTTAACGCTTTGGGCAAGTGCCTGATCGAGCAAAATGCCGTCGGCACTTGCTTCGCGTTGCAGCCGCTCGGCGCGGTTGACCACTTCGCCAAGTGCGGTGTAACTTCGACGCATGCTTGTCCCCAGATCCCCGACCAGGGCTTCGCCGCTTGCAATACCAATCCGTTTGGAAAGGCCAGCGGCGGCTTGAATTGCTAAGGCAGCCTCAAGGGCGCGGTCTGCATCGTCAGGGGTGCTCAAGGGAGCTCCCCAAAATGCCATCAAACCGTCGCCTAAGTACTTATCGAGCGTGCCGCCATGTTGATGAATGAGCGCAGTCCATGCATCGAGCTGGCCGCGCAGCTTTTGGGCAAAGACCTCGGGGCTCTCATGGCGAGCAAGACGAGTCGACCCAACCGCATCAACAAACATCACCACGAGATGTTCGCGCGAAGGCGACAAAGGCTGGGCTGAGCCCTCGGCAAGCAAATGTTCCAAGACATTCGCAGGCACATAGTCTGCAAAGAGTCGTCGCAGGCGCCCTGCTGTTTGACGTTCATTACGCAAGCTCCACGCCAGGCTCGCGAGCGCCGCACATGCAATAGCGATCGGTGGACCGAGCACTAATTGCAACTGATGGGTATCGGTTAGCATAAAGCTCGAAAGCGTGAGGCCGATCGCAAGACCGGCACTCGACATCGCAAGACTGAGATAGCGACGATAGCGGCAGCTCACCACGATAAAGCTTATAGCGAGCAGGCATAAGCCTTGGACCAGAAACCAAGCCTTCACACCGATCCAGCTTGACTGTGCCTTTGGATCCTCCTGGGAAATTTGATCGAGCAAGGCGGCAGTCGCCTGAGCATGCACGACCACCCCTGCCTGAGAGGCGGCCATAGGGGTTGCTACGCGGTCGCTTACGCCTAAGGCAGAGGATCCGATCAACACGATCGCTCCCCGGAGCGCACTAATCGGTTCGCGTGATTCATAGGCCAGATGTGCAGGCACGCTGAGCCAGGCTTGGTTTGAGCGTGTGTAGGGAATCGACCAAAGCCCTTGGGTATCGCTCGCTAAATCCAGGAAGCCCGCACTTAAGATTTGTCCCGCCGGCCATCGCGGAACCATCGTGACCTTCTCGGGCAATAGGCCCATACAAGCCAGCACAGCGAGTGATAGGCTTGCGTGCCATTGATCGCGATATCGCAAAAGCAGCGGTAGTCGCCTTACGACGCCATCGTCTTCGGGTAACCAGCTAATATGGCCTGTGCAACGCGGGTTTAGGCCGGCATGGTGACCCACATGGCCGCTTGCTTGGGCAATCGCAGTCCCCGATGCAAGTTCTACTTCTTGAGGCCAACGACTGCTCACCTCGCCAGCATCAGCTGCTTGCGATTGTCCAAGGCCAAAGGCTTGCGACAACACAAGGGGATAAGCTTGTAAGAGCTGTTGAATCGCCTCATCGCCTTCGAGGTCGCGGGGCTCCGGTAGGACAAGGTCAAGGCCCACAGCAGCTACTTGATGAGTTTCGAACAATTGCGTGAGCAATTGCGCCAAGGCTTTACGTTCCCATGGCCAGGATCCAAGTGCCTTAAGGCTTGCTTCGTCGATATCAACAATGACAACGCGTGACTCGGTGCTATCGCTTGCGCTCATCCGGTTCCATTGATCGCCGAGTAGGGAAGCCGCTCGTTGCAAACTTCCGGGCCAGGGAAGGCCGCTACTTAAGAGCATACTGAGCAAAAAGCCGGCGAAGCCGATCAAAAGAGGTACGCGCCAAAGCCCCATATCACGAACTGGCGAGTAGTCGAAGTCGCTCGTGTAAAAGCAGTCTGCCTTCTGGCATTGACTCAATGTAGCCTTCGGTTTCGAGAGCCTTCATGACTCTGGAGACCATCTCCCGCGAGGCACCAACCATTTTGGCAATATCTTGCCGAGCGATCCTATCCTTGACCACATAATTGCCGGCATCGCTTTCGGCAAATTCGAGGAGTACTTGGGCAACCCTGCCATAGACATCGAGTAAGGCTAGGGTTTCGATACGCCTGTCTGCCTCACGTAAGCGTTGCACCAGGCTACGCATGATGCGCAGGCAGACTTCGTTGTTTTGCGCAATCAAAAATTGAAACGCTTCTTTGGTGATCGCTATGAATTCGCAAGGATCGAGGGTGACAACGGTCGCTGAGCGCGGCTCCTCGTCGATGAGGCTCATTTCACCAAAGAATTCACCGGGCCCAAGGACGGCGAGGATGACTTCCTTGCCCTCGGCATCGGCTCGCTGAACTTTGGCGCGGCCCGAAAGCATGACAAACATGCCATGCGATTGTTCGCCTTCCTTCACGACAACTTTGCCTTTGCCGAAGCTGCGACGCGTGCTCGAGGTGGCAAGACGCTCAAGCGCACTCTCGTGCAAGCCATAAAAAAGGGGCACGCGCTTTAAGAAGGCTAAATTACTGCTGATTGAGGCATGGGCCATGCTTGTGATTGTGCAACACTTCAGCCTTGAGTCGCCAATGTCCGACATGCCCCCACTTAAGCCAAGCACCGCATCGGCTGCATGCGAAGCTGAAATTCTTGCTTACGGCGGTGCCTGGGAAGCTGCGCTTTCGCTACGACTAGGGCTTCGGCGAGGACGCTGCGTGGTCTTGAACCAGGATCATGGAGGGCCCTTGCGATTGCAAAAGCTTTTTTGGCCCGAAGGCCCAAACCCTGCTCATGGCATTGTTTTGCATCCACCAGGAGGGCTGGCCAGTGGGGACGAACTTACGCTTTCGCTTGAACTGGAGCCGGGTGCGGCTTTAGTGATGACAACCCCTGGAGCGGGCAAGTGGTATCGCGCAAAAACCCCAATCCGACAAGCTTTTGCTTTTGAGCTCGGCGCGGGTGCTTCGCTTGAATGGTTGCCTCAGGAAACCTTGATCTTTGAGGGAGCTGCGCTGCGGTCACGGACCGACTGGCACCTCGATGAGGACGCCTTCGCCGCCAGTATGGAAATACTCGTCTTCGGGCGCAAGGAAAGCGGCGAATCCCATATTGCCGTGGACTTGCATCAATGCACTTCGGTGTATGTGAACCGGCAACTCCTCTACCGCGATCCGATGCACTATGTCGGGCGCAACACGCTAAGCGGTGCGGCTGTGATGGCTGGCAAGCATGTCAGCGGGCTCTTGTGGCTTTATTCGCCTCGTTTGCGCGGAAGACTGTCGACGAGCGAAGCCGAAATGCTCGATCAGTCGCTGGCAGCTATTGAGTCGACTGAATCGTTTGCCGGCGTTTTGGCAGGTGCAAGCTGCCTTGGCAATGGCATGCTTATCATTCGGTCAGTAGGAGATGACCCGGAAGCATTGCGGACACATTTGCAACAGGCCTGGCTTTTGCTTAGGCCCTGGCTAGACCGACCTTTGGCTCATCCACCGAGAATCTGGGCGACCTGATTGCGCTAAATCCTCACAGTCATCACAACCGGTAAAGGTAGCAAGAATGGATTTAACACCTCGCGAAAAAGACAAGCTACTCGTATTCACCGCTGGGCTTTTGGCTGAACGCCGAAAAGCCCGCGGTCTTAAGCTCAATTACCCAGAGGCCGTGGCCTATCTGTCTGCAGCCTTGCTTGAGGCGGCTCGCGATGGCCAAAGCGTGGCTTCACTGATGAGTTATGGCAAGCAATTGCTTAAGGCCGATGATGTGATGGAAGGTGTACCCGACATGATCCCTGAAATACAGATCGAGGCTACCTTCCCCGATGGCACCAAATTGGTGACTGTGCACCAACCGATTGCATAAAGGGGCAAGCAATGATTCCTGGTGAAATTCTTACGCAAGAGGGCGAGCTTGAGCTCAACGCAGGCACAGCGGCCATTAAGCTCAAAGTGATCAACAAAGCTGACCGACCGATACAGGTCGGTTCGCACTACCACTTTGCTGAAACCAATCCTGCGCTTGAATTCGATCGCCAGCTTGCCCGAGGTTGCAGGCTCGATATTGCTGCAGGCACTGCGGTTCGCTTTGAACCGGGGCAGTCGCGTACGGTGCAGTTGATTCCCTTTGGTGGCAGGCGTCGCGTTTTCGGTTTTCGCGGTGAGGTCATGGGTGCACTTGATACGCCCGGTTCAGCCTCGAGACAAAGTCCGATCGGAAGCGATCGAGGGGATCGGACATGAGCGTGAAAATTGGCCGTAGGGCCTACGCAGAACATTATGGGCCAACCACCGGAGACCGTGTCCGGCTGGCAGACACGGCACTTTGGGTACAGGTTGAGAAAGACTTCACGCATTATGGCGAAGAAGTCAAATTTGGCGGCGGCAAAGTCATTCGCGATGGCATGGGACAGTCCCAAGAAGGGTCTGCCGTTGCGGTTGACACGGTGATCACCAATGCCTTGATTATCGACTATTGGGGCATTGTGAAGGCCGATATTGGGATTAAGCACGGTCGTATCGCAGCTATAGGCAAGGCAGGCAATCCCGATACCCAAGACGCAGTGACTATTGTTATAGGTCCTGGTACCGAAGTGATTGCCGGCGAAGGCATGATTGTTACCGCGGGTGGCATTGATGCTCATATTCACTTTATTTGCCCACAGCAGCTTGATGAGGCACTTTATAGCGGTGTAACGACCATGCTTGGCGGTGGGACAGGACCAGCAACCGGCACCAATGCGACCACGTGCACGCCTGGCCCATGGCATCTCGCAAGCATGTTGCAAGCGGTCGAGGGTATGCCGATGAATATCGGTTTCATGGGCAAAGGCAATGCAAGTCGGCCCGAAGCCTTGATTGAACAGGTTCGAGCCGGCGCCATTGGTTTGAAATTGCACGAGGACTGGGGCACGACCCCTACAGCGATTGACCAATGCTTATCGGTCGCCGATCAATTCGATGTGCAAGTTGCAATCCACACCGATACGCTTAACGAATCGGGCTTTGTTGAGGACACGATCAAAGCCTTCAAGGGCCGATCGATTCATAGTTTTCATACCGAAGGCGCAGGCGGTGGCCATGCGCCCGATATTTTGAAAGTGGTGGGCGAGCCCAATGTGTTGCCTTCATCAACCAATCCAACACGTCCCTACACGGTGAATACGATTGATGAACACCTCGATATGTTGATGGTTTGCCATCATCTTGACCCTGGCATTGCCGAAGACGTGGCCTTTGCTGAAAGCAGAATTCGTCGCGAAACCATTGCCGCTGAGGACATCCTGCACGACTTGGGCGCCATCTCCATGATGTCATCAGACTCTCAGGCGATGGGGCGCGTTGGCGAAGTGATCTTAAGGACCTGGCAGACCGCGCACAAAATGAAGCTTCAGCGCGGATCGCTTGCGGGCGACGGCCCTGCCGATAATCATCGAGTTAAACGTTATATTGCCAAGTACACGATTAATCCAGCAATTGCGCAAGGCTTAGCGCACGAAGTTGGTTCGATCGAAGTCGGTAAATGGGCTGATCTTGTGTTGTGGCGCCCAGCATTTTTTGGTGTGAAACCTTCCTTAATTCTAAAAGGTGGATCGATTGCGGCTGCACTCATGGGCGACCCTAATGCATCGATACCGACCCCGCAACCCGTGCATTATCGACCGATGTTTGGTGCACTCGGACTGGCTGCTCAACACCGCAGTATCAGTTTTGTGTCGCAAGCCTTCATCGACCAGGGACTAGCTTCTGAGCTCGGTTTAAAGCGGCAGGTCAGCGCGGTTAAGGGGGTTCGAAAACTTGGGAAAAAAGATATGATTCATAACGATTACTTACCGATAATTCGCGTTGATGCACAGGACTATCGGGTTTATGCCGATGGACAATTGTTGGCATGCGAACCGGCAAGTGTGTTACCCATGGCTCAGCGCTACTTTCTCTTCTAGCAGCGATGGGTGCGCGCACGGTACCAAGCCTTGCTGAGGCTCATCGACTCGACCCCCATGAGCTAGGTGGTGGCGAGAGCTCATCGTTATGGTGGCTCACGAGAAAACTGCAGCAAGCCCCCGACTCAACAGCTGGGCAGCCATCCCTATCGCTAAGTTTTGATTTGCGTAGCCGCTCAAGAATCAAAGCGCGCTTAAGCGATGGTAGGGATGTTGGGATCGTGCTGCCGCGCGGCACTGTGGTCCGTGGCGGGGAATGGCTTGCCGGCCCCGGGCTTACCGTCCAAGTCCTTGCAGCGCAAGAAGATTTAATCGATGTCCGCAGCAATACGCCTCTTAAGCTATTGCGCGCTGCCTACCATCTTGGCAATCGCCATATTCCGGTGCAAGTAAGCGAAGACTTTTTGCGCCTTGGATGGGATAGCGTGCTCGCCGATATGTTGATTGGACTGGGCTTAAATATTGAACGGTTATCGGCAAGTTTTGAGCCTGAAGCTGGCGCTTACGCTCATGGCGTCTAGGAAGTGTCAAATTGTCGATATGAATAATATTGCACTGGGCAAGTCCTGGCCTGTGTATGTCGATGCATGAATCTGAGCTGACATCGCTGAAGTCGATGGCTGCCTTATTGCAGCTTGGCTCGTCTTTGCTGCCTATTGGCAGCTTCAGCTATTCGCAGGGCTTTGAGCGTGCCGTCCACGACGGATGGATCAGCGATCAGGCAAGTGCTTCGGCGTGGATTCAAAGTCATTGGGACGCTTGGTTCGCCCCCGTAGAGCTTCAAGCACTCAGTCAGGCGATGATGCAACCTACGGTGCACTTGCCTACTTTGCATACCCAATTCATAGCGACGCGCGACAGTAGAGAAGCAATCGAGGAGTGCTTGCAAATGGGGGCTGCGCTCAGGCGCTGGTTGGTATCGCTGCATGTGGACGATAAAGGCTGGGATACGAAGCAGATCGAAAGTTATCAATGGTTGTTATCGCTTTCAGATCGTCCGGCAGCACCGATTGCGTTTGCGGTTTGTGCTCGAATCATGGGTTTAGGCCGGCTTGAAGCCCTGATGGCCTGGGCTTGGAGCTGGCTTGAAAACCAATCACAGTGCGCGATAAAAATTATTCCGTTAGGCCAAAGTGCCGGGCAGCAATTGCTGCATCGACTATTGCCACAAACATTGCACCGGATTGATTGTGAACTGCTTGCATGCGCTGGCTTTGCGCCGCTCGCTGCGATTGCAAGTATGCGACACGAAAGACAGTATTCGCGATTATATCGTTCTTAAGAGAGTAAATGATGAAACGAACAAAACGCTTGCCTGCACTGCGCGTTGGTATCGGTGGTCCGGTGGGTTCTGGTAAGACAACGCTGGTCGAAATGCTGTGCAAGGCGATGCGCGAGCGATTTGATTTGGTCGTTGTGACCAACGACATTTATACCAAGGAAGATCAGCGCCTGTTAACAGTGGCTGGTGCGCTCGAGCCCGAGAGGATTATGGGCGTTGAGACTGGTGGTTGCCCTCATACCGCGATTCGCGAAGATGCGTCAATCAATCTGGATGCCGTTGAGCAAATGCTTGCACGCTATCCAGACGCCGACGTCGTCTTTATTGAATCGGGGGGCGATAATCTCGCAGCAACTTTTAGTCCTGAGCTTTCGGACCTGACCATTTATGTGATTGACGTGGCAGGAGGCGAGAAGATTCCGCGTAAAGGTGGGCCTGGCATCACCCGCTCCGACCTCTTAGTGATCAACAAAATGGACTTGGCGCCGATGGTCGGGGCTTCGCTCGACGTGATGGGGCGTGACGCAACCGCGCAACGGGGAAGCAGGCCCTGGGTCTTTACTAATTTAAAGACTCAAGAGGGGTTGCAAAACGTCATTGATTTTATCATTGACCGTGGGATGATTTAAGTTATCAAGTGGATGTATTAACACGTCTACCGGCTGTATTCTCCCCGTTTGCTCTATGGATTAACTCATTAACCGGCTGAATTAACCCATCCACTGGCTCACCGGTGCTGCTGCCTCTTCAAGAGCCTGCGTTCTAATGTCGATAAGCACGGGGCGATTTAAGGCGAGGGCTTCACGCAAACAAGGCCCGAGTGCTTGCGGGTCCTCCACACGAAAAGCATCGATACCGTAGGCTCTGGCAATCGCTGCATGATCGGTGGGCCTAAAGTCCACCGAGAAGTATCGCTTACCATAGCTTGCTCGCTGGCTTGCCTTGATCCAGCCGAAGGCGTCGTTCGAGAGCACGATCATCAAAATCGGCGCCCCGCATCGCGCAACGGTTTCGAGTTCGCCCGCAACAAAGCCAAAGCTGCCATCACCCATCAAGGCCACGCATCGCTGCTGAGGCTTGGCATACCAAGCACCGATGGCAGCAGGCAGTGCATAGCCAAGTGCACCATGGGCTCGATTGGTTACGAAATATCGACCGGCCTTGGGTAACTTGAAATAGGCGGCGACGTAAGGGCAGGGCGTTCCGGGGTCGGCGCAAACAATCGCATCGTCGGGCAGGGCTTGGCGCAATTGATCGATGATGCGCTCCGGGCGAATAGGAAGCTCGTCGCTTTGAGCAAGCGCTTCAAAAGCTTTCCACTTACTTGCCCGAGCTTTTGCGACCATAGCAAGACCACTTCCTTCAAGATGCTTGGTTTGGCACTGTTCTGACGTAGCGTTTTGGCGCTGCTCTTGCACGGCTTCAATCAGAGCCTCAAGCCCCAGCTTGGCATCGCCAACCAGTGCAATGCTCGTTGGATAGCTGCTTGAAATCACCGCAGGGTCGACATCAAGATGGATGATCTCAGTGCCAAGTTGTGGAAACCGCCAATGCTCGGTTGTTGTCGACCCTGTTCTGCAGGCGATGAAAAAAACCAGGTCAGCGGCTGCGACGATCTCGCGTGTTGCCAGCACACCACCGTTTGATCCAACAACGCCTACAGAAAGCGGATCGTTATCTGATATACATCCTTTGCCGCTGACTGTTGTGCAGACTGGTGCATCGAGTTGATGCGCGAGTTTGCTTAATGCCTCGCAAGCCCCCGAACTGATCACACCGCCGCCACAAATGATGACCACTTGCTTGGCTGCTATAAGTTTAGTGGCGGCCTGCCTGGTCGCCTCAAGCGCGGGAGCGCAGCGCCAAGCGGGTGCACTGCTGTGTTCGGCTTGAGCCCAAAGTCCCTCGCCATCATGCTTTGCCTTGAGTACATCATAGGGCAGGCAAAGGTGCGCTGAGCCTGGCCTACCCGTGCAAATGGCTCGAAAGGCGCTACGAACCTGGTCGCCGATTTTTGAGGCCAGGTCAATGCTTCCATTCCATTTGGTCAGGGGTGCGTATAAAGCCTCCTGACGCAGCTCGGTCAGGGGATAACGCCCCCTGCTTGTGACAGGAACATCTGAACTAAATGCTAGAACAGGTACTGAAGACTCGTTTGCTTCAACCAGTCCGGGCGCAAGATAAGTCGCACCGCCTCCACTTGGGCCCTCGCACACACCGACCCGTCCACTGACTCGGGCATAAGCATCGGCCATGTAGGCGGCGCTGCGTTCATCGCGGGCCAGCACATGGACCATGCCGTGATCGAGTCGATAAAGCGCATCGTAATAGGGAAGGCTTGTATCGCCACAAACGCCAAAAATAGTCTTTACCCCATGGACTTGCAGCATACGGATAAAGGCCTCGGCGCCATCGTTGGCGTAGGCCTTTGCCTTTGAGGCTGCATTAGAAGTTGGGGATGCATCAGGAGTTGAGGCTGCATTTGCAGATGAGGCTGCTGATCCTGTTGATGCCACTGCGGCTGTTGCGTCAACCCCAGACCTGGATGATGCCGAGTGCAAAACCTTGGTGTCGCTGATCTCCTCGTGAAACTCCAGGCACAAACCCATCGCATGGCTTGCATCGATGCGGATGCGATCATTTGCCCACACATGAGGAACCGATTGTTGGTGCAAGCAGGTTCGCAGGGCAATCAGGTCGCGGCAGGCAATGTTTAATTGGTGCATATAGCCGCCTTGCTCGAGCTCAGGATCGGCCTCGATCACCAAGCTCGCTGGCCAAACACGAGCATCGCCCACTAATTGTTGCAGCAGCTTTTGCTCGCGATCTAAGTCTGCAACCTTTGCATAAGCTGCCGTGATCTCGCAAGCCTGATTGGGATGTTGCATCCATGGCTTATGCCAAACCAGATGGGGCTTTTCATGCTGACAGAAATAATAACGTCCAGCTTGCGAGTGTTCGGGTGCTACGCGAACGGTTTGAAACACTGCTTCATCGTTTAGACCACCGACTTGCACCGGACGGGAAAATCTATCTGGCTTGCTTACCGGTGCGCCACGCGCGATACATTGCTGGTAGGTCTCCGATGCATTGTGACTGCGCCATACCCAGGCGTTTAAGCCTGCCGGTGCATCGCGAACTTCGGGGCGTTTGTCACGATTTTCTGGCAGATAGCCGAGCAATTCGATGTAGCTGTTATCGAGAATGATCAGATGGTTGATGGTTCCAAGGCTATGGTGTCCACGTTCGGTGACAAAAAATCCCATGGCTCGAAAGCGTTCAACCGCCTGATCCATTTGATCATGTACGACGACAACGGCGTGATCGAATTCCATAACTGTCCTCAACGCATTTCCTGGAATGCTGCAAGCAGCGCGACAACCTGATGGTAGCCTTAAAGCCCTTGAGCTATGGTTTCATTTGCTGATGCAAATTTTGCTTTCTTGACGATTTTGGAGTGAACCCTTATGCCATTGATCCATGTCAGTCTTTTTGAGGGACGAAGCCTTGAGCAAAAGCGCGCTTTTGCCGAACAGGTCACCAAGGTGGCCAGTGAGACTTTGCAGTGCTCACCCGATTCAGTCGATGTGATCTTTGAAGATATCAAACGGTCTGACTGGGCAACGGCGGGACGCCTGCACAGCGATAATCCTTCGTGATCGCCAGGATTCTTGCGCTTGCTGCACCGTCAGCGGCTGTTTCAGCAGCGCAAGTCCTAACCCAATTTGCTGAGACGCTTGTCGCTGCAAGGCTAGGTACCGATGCGCTTGCAGCTTGGTCGATTGCTCTACCTTTTGTACTTTTACTGCAACAAACCTCAGCCGGTGCTATGGGTGGTGGCGTTTCCTCGGCAATTGCGCGAGCGCTGGGTGCAAATGACCATGACCAGGCGTGTGCACTGGTGAAACATGCTTTATGGATCGCTTTCATAGCGGGGCTTTTGTTTGCCATTCCATTAAGTTTTCTCTTACCTTGGCTTTTTAGCAGGCTCGCCGGCGACGAGATTGCCCACACGCATCGTTTTTATCCGCTGGCTGCTTTTGGTCTTGCCGCAGTGCCCGCTTGGCTTGTCAATACCTTATCGGCCGTTTTGCGGGGAGGCGGGCAGCACCGTATTGTGGGACGACTGATGGTGATTGCATGGCTTGTGCTGTGCCTCCTCATGCCGCTGTGCGCATTGGTGTTAGAGCTTGGTCTTGCCGGTATCGGTTTGGCGCAGGCCTTGGTTTTTTCTGTTGCTGCATGGTTGATGTGGCAGAAAGTGCGCTCAGGTCAGGCAGGATTTCTACCTGATCTGAGCATAGCCACGCAGACTGCCTTGTTCAAAAAAATTCTATCGGTGGGTTTGATGGCCTGTGCACTTGCCCTGATTGCCAACCTCACCACATTCCTGGTCAATGCACGCTTAGCGGCCTACGGTACTGCCCATGTTGCAGCCTATGGCATTGCTGCAAGAGTGGAGTTTTTGATGGTCCCTGTATCGTTTGGCGTCGGGGCCGCTCTGACAGCGCTTGTGGGGCATGCAGTGGGTGCAGGCCAGTGGCCTGAGGCAAGGCGGATAGCCTGGACAGGGGCGGGGATGGCCTTTTTGGTGACTTTGCCATTTGGCCTTTGGGTGGCTTTAGCGCCTGAGCTCCTCGCCTCGTTTTTCACTAAGGACCCCGAGGTTCGTGAACAGGCAGCTCACGCGCTTTCCTATCTTGGCTGGGCCCTGCCAGCTTTTGCGCTGGGCATGACACTGTACTTTGCTTCGCAGGGTGCAGGCCGCATGCACGGACCGATGCTAGCCGGGTTTTTCAGGATCGCGATTGCGGTCGGTCTCGGCGCATTTTTGGCGGTTCAAAGCGAACTTGCGGCAAGCGCCTACTATGTGTCGGTCGCCTGTGCAATCACCGTGTATGGATTAATCGTCGCTTTATCGGTGCGACCAGGTGTCTGGTCGCAAGCTAATGCTTTAGGATCCTTAACAAATTCGAGTGGTCGTCGGTAAAAACGCCAACATCAGGACGCAGGTTTATGGGCTTGGCTTCTTTGAAGGCGGGATGTTTTAAAACATCCTTGTTTTTCGTCATGATGATTTGATCGGTATGCAAATACCAACGTTCTGGACCTGTGGTGAACTGGGGGCTATCCTCCACTAACACTGCTTCAAGACCAAAAGCATCAGCCAGTCGTTTTGCGACCGGCGGTAAATCAACAAATCGGTTTGTTGCTTGAAACACAATAACGCCGCCTGGCGCTAGGTGCTTGACATAAGCCGCCATGGCTTCCTTGGTCACTAAGTGAATGGGGATCGAATCACCTGAAAAGGCATCGACTGCTAAGACGTCGTATTGCCGAGGCGCTTCTCGTTCAAGCGCGAGTCTGCCGTCACCAAGGACAATTTCATAGGGCGCCTTCATACGATCCAAGAAACTGAACTCTTTTTTGGCTAAATCGACGACGGCAGGGTTGATTTCATAAATTACCCAGTGATCGCCTGACTGGGCGTAGGCCGCAAGTGCGCCTGCTCCCAAGCCGATCAAACCGACCCGTTTGGGTCCCTCAGGCATGGCTTGGAAAAGTCTGCCGTAGCCGCTGTTTGGGCTGTAATAAGTCGCAGGCATCATTTCGAAAGGTTCGCCTTGAAGCTGCCCGCCGTGGTTTATGGCGCCGTGCAACATATAACGAAAGCCAGGCTCTGAGGGGTAATCACGTGTGCGAACAACGCCGTAAAAATTGCGCTCCATCTCGCGAATGCCCAAACGATATGCTTCAAGTTCATCATGAACCAAAAACAAGACCGCAGCGACAAGACCAGCGCTTGAAAAACGCCAAATCCATGTCGAATCGAAGCTTCGCCACAGCAGCACGAGGGCGATCACCGCAAGGGTGATGTGAAGCTCATAATAACCCGACAGTAACATTGGGGCGCCGATGGCAATTGAAAGTGCACCTAAAGCACCGCCAAGCGACATGGCCAAATAAAAGCGCGTGAGTTGGCTCGGGTGAGGTTTGAGGGAAGCGAGTTCGCCGTGGCAAAACATGCAAACCGCGAAAAGCCCTGCAGCATATAGCCCTGAGACCTGAAACAAAGCCAAAGAGTCTGCGAAATAAACCATCACCGGCAGGCTAATGGCAGCTGCAACACCCCAAAAGCCGCGGTGATACCAGCCCGGGCGATCAAAACAAATGATGAAGGTAATAAGGTATAGCGCAAGCGGAAGCACCCACAAAAAGGGGACCGAAGAAATGTTTTGCGTGAGATGGTTGGTGACAGCAAGTAGAACCGCAGAGCCCAGTGCCGAGAGGACAATCCAAGCCAAGCGTGCCGAGAGCGGCGGTGACTGTGTCGATCCTTGTTGCGTTTTCCCAGCGGCTGACTCATCTTCATGAGATTGCGGCGCTAAGGATCTTCCCTCAACAGTGGAGCTAAGACTTGCGGGCGCACTGATCGATTTCCATCCTACCCAAATGCATAGCAGTGCGAAGATGGCATAGCCGACGGACCAGACCAGGGCTGTTTGCCTGCCACCAAAAAAGGGCTCAATCAGGGTGGGGTAGCCGAGCAAAGCCGCTAAAGATGCAGCATTGGACAAAGCAAAAAGGCGATACGGGACAGCCTGTTTAAAGCTTTGCCAATACCAGGCTTGAATCAGCGGGGTCGTGGTTGAAAGCAGGGCATAAGGTAGACCGATGGTTGCAACGAGTAAACCAAGAATCCTGATAATTGGGTCTTCATCGCCCTGTGGCTTCCAAGACTCACTTGCAATGATGGGAAGGCAAAGCAGCGAGAGCACGAGCAAAACGGCATGCAAGATGACCTGTCGTTTGGCGTTTAAGTGTTGAACACTCCGATCTGCATAGGCATAGCCCGCTAAAAGCAAGGTTTGGAAAAACAGCATGCAAGTGTTCCAAACCGAAGCTGAACCACCGAACCAAGGCAATATTTGCTTGGCGATGAGCGGCTGGACTAAAAAGAGCAAAAAGGCTGATAGGAAAATCGTGAGTGCATAAGGAAGCATGTTGCGAGCGCGAGTTTATTGATTAACCCTGGATGGTCTGGCCTCCAGGTTTTTGTCTCTTTGCGCTCAGTCGGGAGCATAAAGAGTGAAGCGAAATGACTAAGTCGAAACAAAAAACCTGAAAAAGGGGCAAGCTTTGCAGCTTGCCCCTCGAGGGATTAGGCGAAATTCTTTTCGGCAAATTCCCAGTTCACCAGTGCCCAGAAACCGTTGAGATAGTCCGGGCGGCGGTTACGATGATCGATGTAGTAAGCATGCTCCCAGAGATCGCAGGTCAACAATGCTGTATCGCCCTGGGTGATCGGTGTGGCTGCATTGCTGGTATTCACAATATCAAGGCTGCCGTCTGCCTTTTTGACAAGCCACGTCCACGACGAACCGAAGTTACCGATCGCGCTTTTGGTGAAGGCTTCCTTAAACGCAGCAAAGCTTCCCCATTTTTGGTTGATAGCAGCAGCTAAGGCGCCGCCGGGCTCACCGCCACCTTGTGGTTTCAGACCATTCCAATAAAAAGTATGATTCCAGACTTGTGCCGCATTATTGAAAATACCGCCTGAGGATTTTTTCACGATCTCTTCAAGGCTTGCCTGCTCAAACTCAGTGCCTTTAATCAGATTATTGAGATTGGTGACGTAAGTCTGGTGATGCTTGCCGTAGTGAAACTCAAGGGTTTCTTTTGAGATGTGGGGGGCAAGTGCATCCATTGCGTAGGGAAGTGGGGGCAGAACATGTTCCATCGACGGGCTCTCCATGTTGATGTGTTGCGAAACAGCGTAATGACGCGGGCGAAGTTTAACGGTCAGAAGCTGTCAGCGTGGAATTGCCCCTTGTAAATTTTGGCTACAGGACGAGCATAGGGGCCAATCTTTGCGGTTTGAAGCCCTAAGGACACGAGAGACTCGGCAAGCTTGGTCGCAGCGGCAACACCGTCGACCACAGGCACGCCAAGTTCTTCGCTTAACTCAGCGGCAAGTTGCGCCATACCTGCGCAGCCCAAAACAATAGCCTCAATTTGGTCTTCGGCTAAGGCCTTGCGAATCTCGGCGGTAATCCGCGCTCTGGCATCAGACTGCGGATCTTCGAGCTCTAAGACGGGTACTTCGCTTGCGCGCACCCGAGCACACCGCGTGGCCAGACCATAGCGTTTCAAGTTGTGCTCAATCGCAGCGACCGAGCGCGACAGTGTTGTAATCACCGAAAACCGGTTGCTGATCATGCTGGCAAGGTGGAACGCTGCCTCACCGATGCCAAGCACGGGTGCTGCTGTCAGGCACCGGGCTGCTTCAAGTCCAGTGTCGTCGAAGCAAGCGATCACAAAAGCATCGTATTGCCCATCGTTTTGGCGAATCAAACGCAAAAGGCCGGGCACTGAGAATGCCTCGTCAACATAGCCTTCGATGGATACAGGCCCGTCGTTTGGATTACAGGCGCTCACCTCGCTGCTTGGGTAGGCAACCTTTTTAGCGACAGCTTCGATGGCAGCGGTCATGCTTGCCGTGGTGTTGGGATTAATGACTAAGAGGCGCATGGTGCATGGTTTGGCTTGAGGTACCTGGACTGCTATAGCTTTGTTGAAGGAGCTTTTCGGTCGGGACATGTTTTTCGATAGGGAAGAAGCATCGAACCGATTGGCCCTGATGCTCTTCAATCTCGGGTTGGCTTTCCAGACAAGCATCCCTTGCTCGCTCGCATCGTTCGGCAAAGGCGCAACCTTTTGGAAGTCGCGAAAGATCGGGTGGCGAGCCGCCGATTGCGGGCAGCCTTTCGCCTTTTTTCAAGCTGCCGTGCGCGCGACTCATCAGCAGGGCATAGGTATAAGGATGTTTGGGTGAGCGCATGAGTTGCTTGGCCGAGCCTTGCTCGACGATTCGCCCCGCGTACATGACGGCAATCTCGTCGGCAACTTCAACGGCTGCGCCGATATCGTGGGTGACGAATATGATCGACAAATTCATGGCTGCCTGAAGTTCTCGCAAAAGCAGGAGAATTTGGATCTGTACCGTAGCGTCTAGCGCCGTGGTTGGCTCATCGGCCAATAACAAGCTCGGATTGCAGCTCAGCGCCAGCGCGATCATGGCGCGCTGACGCATGCCACCGGACATTTCATGAGGGTAGGCATGCACTCGTCGCTCAGGGCTCGGGATACGCACGCGTTCAAATAAGTCGATAGCCTTTTTCCAGGCTTCAGCGGTTGAACAAAGCCCGTGGCGTGTCATCGTCTCGACGATTTGCTCGCCAACACTGTAAACAGGATCAAGCGCCAACAAGGGTTCTTGAAAAATCATCGAAGCCACAGCACCGCGAAAATTAGCCAGCGCCGCAGGACCGAGTTCGAGGACTTCCTGTTCACCCACACGAATGCTGCCTTCGATCAGCGTGCTGCGCGGAGGGTGAAGTCTTAGGATGGATCTCAAGGTCACGCTTTTGCCTGAGCCCGACTCGCCGATCAAAGCTAGTGTCTTTCCGGCACCAAGGCTCAGGTCCACACCATTGACTGCATGGATTTGCTTGGCGCCAGCTTGAAATCGAACCTTGAGTTGTTTGATCCTTAGCCGCATGCCCGGATCCCTTGATTCGGCAACGCCTTGGGGCGAGGTTTGACTGTTCATGGATGGCTGGCTTGGGGGTGTTGTGAGCGCGGATGATGGATAAAACAGGCTGCCCGGTGCTCTGCGCGTTGGTGGATCGGAACCAGCGACGGTGCAGACTGCTGGCACATCGCCACTTGATACTTGCAACGGGTGTGAAATCGACAACCCGCCGGCGGATTGATCGGGTTGGGTGGATCGCCGCTTAAAGGAGCTTCCTCGGTCCGATGATCAGGGTCCATGCTTGGCAT
Organism: Burkholderiaceae bacterium; assembly: GCA_900299025.1. Classification (GTDB taxonomy): domain Bacteria; phylum Pseudomonadota; class Gammaproteobacteria; order Burkholderiales; family Burkholderiaceae_E; genus UBA3064. Next base: position 20,144 of record OMIE01000115.1, on the reverse strand, counting down.
CGATGAAAGAAGCGCCGCAGTGTAAGGGTGTGCAGGCTCATTAAAGAGCGTCTCCGACGGGCCGGTTTCAACGACTTCGCCCAAATACATGACTAAAACCCGATCTGAGATATAGCGCACAACATGAAGGTCATGACTGATAAATAAATAAGTCAGACCCAGGCTGTCCTTTAGGTCCATCAGCAAATTGAGGACCTGGGCCTCGACCGACTTATCAAGCGCTGAGACCGCTTCATCCAGGATGATCACCCGCGGTTGCAGCGCCAAGGCACGGGCAATATTGACGCGCTGCCTTTGTCCGCCCGAAAGCTCATGGGGGTAGCGACCACCGAATCGGCTAGGGTCAAGTCCCACCCTTTGCATGAAGTCCTCAGCCCGCTCGTAGGATTCTTTCGAACTGACGCCATGGACCTGTGGCCCAAAGGCGATCGAGTCGAGAATCGTCAGACGTGGATTCAGCGAGGAATAAGAATCTTGGAAAACCATTTGGACCTGCCTGCGAAACTCGCGAAGGCTTAAGTCCTGGCCCACCGTTTTGCCATCAAACATGACTTGACCCTTATCGGGTTCAATCAAATGCATCAACAAGCGAGCAGTCGTCGACTTGCCACAGCCCGATTCGCCAACAACGCCGAGGGTTTCACCGTCGTAAAGTGTGAGGTCAATGCCATCGACCGCACGAACCAGTGCTCGCTTGCCCCCAACGATCGACCCACTTTGGCGAACCGGAAAATGCTTTTGCAAACCTTGGACCTGAAGTAGGACTTTTTCAGCGCTCATTGCTTAACCTCCATTGCCGATCGCAAACCATCGGATAGCAGATTAAAGCTGATTGATGTGATAAAAATCATTACGCCTGGTAAGGCGGCAATCCAGGGCTGGGTGTAGATAGCAGTTCGTAAGGTGTTAAGCATCAAGCCCCATTCGGGCTGAGGAGGCTTGACGCCAAGTCCCAAAAATGAAAGTCCTGATGCCAATATCATCGATACAGAAATAAGACTTGTTGCATAAACGAAAATAGGGCCCAAGACATTGCCAAGCACATGTACGCGAACAATGGTGACTGCTGCAGCGCCTGAGGCTCTTGCCGCTTCCACATAATCGCGATGACGCACTTGCGTTGTAACGCTTTCCGCAACTCGGGCAATCGGCGGAATGAAAACAATGGTGAGCGACAAAAGCGCATTAAAAATGCCAGCGCCTAGCGCCCCCGATAAGGCAATGGCGAGCAGTACCGATGGGAATGCGTAAAACACATCGATCGTCCGCATGATTGCTCCGTTGATAAGACCGCCTGCATAGCCAGCAAGAATGCCTAGTGCTGATCCGATGATAAAAGCCACTAACACCGGCGTAATGCCCATGAACAAGGAGAGTTGAGCACCCACCATGAGTCGCGACAACATATCCCGGCCAAGCTCATCGGTACCGAGTGGAAATCCCTCGGTGCCTATGGGCTTGAGTCGCTTGAGCATCGATGCCTGAAACGGGTCAGCAGGCGTTATCCACTGGCCAAATAGCGCTAACAGCACCAGTGCCAAGACCACCATGGCAGCGGCCACTGCTACGCGATCGCTCAAAAAGCGACGGCCAACCCCTCGCCAATAACCATCAGAACGTTCTATACCTGAAGATGACATCGTTAACGAAAACCTTTAGCTACGCTGGATGCGTGGATCAAGCGCGGATTGGATGATGTCAACCAGAAGATTTAACACCACAAAGAAAAGGGCGAGGACGAGGATCGTTCCTTGTAGAAGTGGCAGATCACGCTGAAAAATCGCTGAGTTGAGCAAAAAGCCTGTCCCTGGCCAAGAGAACACCGTCTCGATCAGAATTGAGCCCCCAAGCAAATAACCAAGCTGCAAACCCATAACGGCTAAGGCCGTTGGCGCTGCATTTTTCACGACGTGCAAAAAAATATGCAGATCACGCATACCCTTGGCACGCAAACCAACCACGAACTCTTGCGCGAGAATTTCAGCGACCAAGGCGCGCAGTGTGCGCGCAATAATCCCCATGGGGATCACGCTCATCGTGAGGGCAGGCAAGATCAAATGCTTCATATGCTCCCAGTCCCATGTCCAGTCGCTTGAGCCGCCTGGGCCTGCGCCGGTTGCGGGCAACCACATCAGGATCGACGAAAAAATAATCACCAAGACCATACCGAGCCAGTAGTGGGGCACACTCACACCGACCACAGAAAGCGCAGTAGCAACGCGGTCAATCCAGGAATTGCGAAAGTAGCCTGCGACAAAGCCAAACAACGAGCCCAGCAAGAAGCCTATGCCCGTTGCCACACAGGCAAGCATGAAGGTATTGGAAACCGCTCGCATGACCTCAGCGGTGACCGGTCGATTGGTTGCGATCGAGGTACCAAGGTCGCCCTGGATCGCCCGTCCAATCCAACTCAAAAACTGCTCAGGATAAGAACGATCAAAACCATAGAGCTGGCGCAATTGCTCTTGTAAGGCAGCCGACGCATCGGGTGGTAACACTGAAACCAGCGGATCACCAGGTGCCAGATGCACAAGCGCAAAACAAACCAGCGAGACGCCAAGCATAATCGGCAGCGTCAAGAGCACACGCCGAAGAATATATTGAAACATGGATAAAAACTCATGCGGGGAACCAGCCTGGTTCCCCGTTGACTAAAACAATGTTATTGAATCGACATCGGTGCAATATCGATAAACCAGGAACGCGGCTGGACAACGCCTTTGACTTTTGCGCTCATTGCACGCGGGCCAACATCATGAGCAATCCATACAAAAGGCGCTTCTTCGACGATTCTTGCGTGTAGTTTTGCAAGCGCCGCGTCGCGGCCTTTATCGTCAAAGGTGGTACGTGCAGCACCAATCAAATCGTCAAACTCTTTATTGACGAAGTACCCCCAGTTGTTGGAAGTTGGCGGTACGGTCTTTGAACTTGTAAAACGCACCATGGCGAAGAAGGGGTCCATCGCAGCAAAGCTCACATTGGTGGCATTTGCGCCATTTGCACTGGGATCCTTTGCACCTTTGCGCCAGTTGGTAAACAAGGTGTTCCATTCGATTACATCGAAATCAACATCGAAGTAACACTGCTTGAGGCTTTGTTGTACAAATTCATTCATCGGCAAGGGTTGCATCTGGCCAGACCCTGATGCCGAGATTTGAATTTTCACCTTCAATGGCTTGCCCTGGGAGAAGCCAGCGTCTGCCATGAGTTTGCGTGCTGCCGCAACGTCATACTTGATATCGAACTTGGGGTTGCCCCACCAGGGATGTCCAGGCGGCACAGTGCCCTTGGGGATTGCCATCATGCCCCCGAGCAGCTTTTGCAAACCTTCTCGATCGACGCATAAATTGGCGGCATGACGCACCCGTTTGTCGAGCCAGGGTGAGCCTTCAGCAAAGGAAAGCTGCCAAGGCCAGACGTGGGGCTGAGCATTGGTGTAGACGGTAAAGCCGCGTTGCTTGATTTGGGCAACCGCATCGGGTGCAGGTGCTTCAATCCAGTCGACCTGGCCCGATAACAAGGCTGCGGTCCGCGCATTGGCCTCAGGCATGGGTACAAGGACGACGCGATCGAGTTTTGGCGTGCGTGCTGGATCCCAGTAGGCTTTATTGGCCACGAGTTCTAAGCGCTCGCGTGGGACAAAGCGAGCCATCTTAAACGGACCGCTACCTGATGCATCGGCGGCAAAAGCAGCCCAAGCCTGCTTTGCGCGCTCGGCGGGGTCGGTTACCGAAGCAGGCACCGCTTTGAGCTTAGCGTTCCAATGTGCGGGCGAGGCCATAAAAAGGTTCGTTAGATTAAGCGGCAGGAAGGAATCGGGTTCGCTCGTGGTCAGCTCAACCGTGAGATCGTCAATTTTTCGCGCTGAGCGAAGGGTTGGCATGCGCGAGGTGGTGACGCCGATTTGTGATGGGTCGAAGTGAGCGGCGGACTTATCCAGGACTTTTTGCACATTCCACACCACCGCATCGGCATTAAAAGAAGATCCGTCGTGAAACTTGACGCCGGAGCGAAGTTTAAAAACCCATTTGGTCTTGTCCTTGGCGTCGACCGCCCAAGAGCTTGCAAGCCCGGGGATGAGCACGCTTGCAGCATCGGCCTTCGACAAATCCCAATGGGTTAGGGCGTCATACATCGGAATACCGGTAAAGCGGTTACCCTCAAAACCCTGGTCCGGTTGACCTAAGGTGCGCGGAATATCTGCGGCGGTCATCGCAATACGGAGCACTTTTTCTTGAGCTTGGGCGCTTGCCAAACCAAAGACAAAAGTGCTCACGCCGAGCGCCAGCCAGGACTTTTTGGCGAATGTATTGAACATCGTAGTGAATCTCCGAACAAAGACGATTGAAAAACGGCCACGAGGGGGCAGGGTCTCGAGAACCCAAGCATGGATTCAGCAAGATCGATGCCAAGCGCTCACAACGCGCATGCGCTCAATTGTGATCGATCTGAGTGCATTTCGCACACGAAAGGTGCAAACGGTCGCTAAGCGTGTGCAAACGGTGCCGCACTGCTAATCGTTGGGCCCGTCTCGACGTAAAACGGTTTCGATGTCCGAAATTCGGCAATACCAGGCGCGGCCGAGCCGTCCCAGGGGGCGAAGCTCAGGCGGGCGTGTCACGTCAATGCGGTGTTTCATACCCTTTTGTTCACCCAGATACACGCCGCGATGAACATGGATATGAACCACTTCAACCATAACCCAAGCACTCGCGCCAAGTTCTACAATGCTGTGCAGCTTGCATTCGAAGGCCAGTGTTGCACCGAGCACGCGCGGTGGCTTCACGAGCAAGCAAGGCGCCTGTTCAAGCTTTGCGAATTCAAATTCACTCTCTCCAGGTGGCAAATTGCTCGCTGTTTCAACCATGGGTAAGGTGAGGCCCTCGGGAACCAAATTCACGACACATTCAGGGATCTGCCGAATGTTGACCAGCGTGTCTTTCAATAAAAGGCTGCCATCCGGGGCGCGTCCGCCGCGAGGCCCCACTGAAAACCCAAGAATCGGCGGCTTGGGACTGCAGCAGTTAAAGAAACTGTAGGGCGCAAGATTAGGCCGCCCTTGGTCGTCGATGGTCGAGACCCAGGCGATCGGTCGCGGGACAATCGAATCTCGTAGTAAAAAATACAGCTCATCGCTGCGCAAATCCTTTGCAGCAATGCTGATGTCCTGGGTGTCATCGGCTTTGGTTGATTGCTGATTCATGCGCCATGGCTCCTTGAGGGCTAATGGAACGTAAGCTAACCGAAGCGGGCGGGCTTCGTGTAACTTGCGGTTTCGTTTCTCAGTGATGGAGATTGATATGCCGAGCATCATGCCGCAAGGGGCGCTCGCGCGATTCCGCGTGCTCGATTTGTCGCAGGTTCGCGCAGGCCCGACCTGTGTGAAACAACTTGCCGATTTTGGCGCCGACGTTATCAAGGTGGAGCCTTCGGCATCCTCGGGCCGCCCCGACATGATGACCGGTGCACGCGATGGACCTGACTTTCAAAACCTGCACCGAAATAAGCGTTCGATTACCCTCAATTTGAAGCACCCCAGAGGGCTTGAACTCTTTCTCGAACTGGTCAAAACTGCCGACGTGGTGGTTGAAAACTTCAGGCCCGATGTGAAGGACAGGCTCGGCATTGACTATGAGTCATTGAACAAGATCAATCCCCGAATCATATTAGGAAGTATTTCGGGCTTTGGGCAGGATGGTCCTTATCGCGAACGTCCGGGTTTTGACCAGATCGCTCAGGGCATGAGCGGTCTGATGAGCGTCACAGGCCCTGTAGACGGTGAACCCATGCGGGCCGGTGCTGCGGTGTGTGATATGGCTGCAGGCCTATTTTCTGCGCTTGGCATTCTCACGGCCTTGCTTGAGCGCGAGCACTCTGGCAAGGGGCAATGGGTTCAATCCTCGCTCTTACACGCGGGCATTGCCTTGATGGACTTTCAGGCAGCGCGCTACCTGCTCGATGGGGAGGTGCCTCGCTCGGTGGGTAATGACCATCCGACCGGCATGCCCACATCGAGCTATCCCACCGCGGATGGCTACGTCAATATTGGTGCATCGGGCGAAGCCATGTGGAAAGCGCTATGCGAGGTTTTGGAAGTCCCTGAGTTGCTTGCCGATGAGCGCTTCACGAGCAATGCTTTACGATCGAAAAACCGTGTTGCGCTCAATCGATTGCTGAGCGTGGCCTTTCAAAAGGCGACTAAAGCGCATTGGATTGAAAAGCTCAACGAGGCCGGTGTTCCTTGCGGGCCGATTTACAGCATGGACGAGGTCTTCGCTGATCCGCAAGTTAGGCATGCCAGTATCGCTGAAACCGTCCAACACCAAGAGCGCGGCGATATTCAGCTGATTGCCCAAGCTGCCAAGCTCAGCCGTACACCCGGGCGGATTGCAAAACCGATTGCCCAACGCGGTGAGGATAACCAAAGCATCCTGAGTGAGCTTGGGCTTTCAGCCGCGGCGATCGAAGCTTTGAAGGCTGAGGGTGTTCTTTAGGATGGTTCAAAACATATAAGGGATCGACCATGAATGGAACGGTTTTCTCGAGGCAGCAGGGTGCGGTTAGAAACCTGGTGATTAGCAATCCTGCAAAGCGCAACGCAATGTCGCGCGATATGTGGCAGTCACTGGCTGATCACATCGCCCAGGCTGATGCAGACCCGAGTGTGCGGGTGATCGTATTGCAGGGTGATGGCGATCAAGCCTTTGTCTCAGGCGCAGATATTTCAACCTTTGAAGCGCAACGAACGGATCCCGAGGATCAGCGACGTTTTAGCGCTGCCGTTGAGGCCGCCTACGGTGCACCTGCTAAGGCAAGCAAGCCTGTGATTGCGAAGATTCGAGGCATCTGCTTTGGTGGCGGATTAGGGCTTGCAGCAGCCTGCGATTTGCGCATCGCTGCAGACGATGCCCGATTTCGCATGCCAGCGGCTCGTCTTGGCCTTGGCTACGGGACGCAGGGTATTGCAAGATTCATATCGGTGGTAGGTATGGCCAACACCTTAGATATGTTTATGACGGCAAGAATCTTTCCGGCAAGCGCGGCCTTAAGCATGGGTTTTGTTCGTGAAGTGGTATCAGTCGATCAGCTCGATCAACATGTGGATGCCCTTGCAAGTTCAATCGCTGAGAACGCACCCTTAACCATTGCTGCACTCAAGCGAACCGTGGCTGCGCTGAGCAGTGCTCATGTTCAAGAAATCGCAGCACGGCCCGAGATTGTGGAAGCTTTGGCGCGTTGTGCTCAAAGCGAGGATTATCGCGAGGGCGCCAGGGCATTTATGGAAAAGAGAACACCGAATTTTCAGGGCCGATGAGATGATGAGTATGGAAAGCCTGAGGCAACAGTTACCAAGCCTCAGCGAACGCATCCAGGGCCGTGTATTGACTGCCATTGACGACATGGCACCCCACCTAATCGACTGGCGCAAAAGAATGCGTGGACATGCGCTCGCCGTGGTCATGCCTGAAACCACTGAATCGGTTGCTGCGGCGATTCGCTGGTGCGTCGAGCATCGAGTCGCAGTCGTACCCCAGGGAGGCAATACGGGGCTAAGCGGAGGAAGCGTACCCGATGACACCGGACGCTCGATTGTCTTGTCGCTAGCTAAGATGAAATCGATTCGTGCGTTGGATCCGATCAACAACACGATCACCGTTGAGGCAGGATGTATTTTGCAGCAGATTCAAGAGGCAGCTAGCGAAGCAGGCCGATTTTTCCCTTTATCACTGGCAGCCGAAGGTTCATGCACGATTGGGGGCAATCTCTCAACCAACGCAGGCGGTGTTCAGGTATTGCGCTTTGGCAATGCCCGAGATCTTTGCCTTGGTTTGGAAGTGGTCACCGCCGATGGTGATATTTGGAACGGTCTAAGAGGTTTGCGCAAGGACAATACAGGCTACGACTTGCGCGACCTTTTCATCGGCGCCGAAGGTACTTTGGGCGTGATCACAGCAGCGGTTTTAAAACTGTATCCAGCGGCTGTTTCAAGACGGTGCGCGCTGGTTGGCCTGGAAAGTACCGAGCAAGCGCTTGCATTGCTTTCGTTGGCCCAGGGTCAGACTGGCGATTCACTAACAGGATTTGAGCTTCTATCTGATTTTTGTATCGAGCTGGTTACACGCCACTTTGCTGATTGTCGCAGGCCCTTGCAAGAGCGCTACCCTTGGTATGTTTTATTAGAACTATCGAGTGCTCAAAGCGACGCTCAGGCCGGTCAGGCGCTCGAGTCCTTGCTCGCTCAGGCCATTGATCAAGGCTTGGCCAAAGACGCTGCGATCTCAGAGACAATGGCTCAATTTAAAGCCATTTGGGCACTTCGTGAAAATGTTTCTGAGGCTCAAGCGGCTGAGGGGAAAAACATTAAGCACGATATATCGGTCCCGATCTCAGAGATACCACGCTTTATTAGAGAAACCGATGCTGCTTTGCAAAAAGCGCACCCTGGGATCCGTATGGTTTGTTTTGGGCATTTGGGCGATGGCAATTTGCACTATAACGTTTCACCGCCTGCGGCCTTTAGCGATAAAGCTCATGAAGACGCTTTCTTGCAATTACAACCATCGATTAATCAGATCACCCATGATGCGGTAGCAGCTTTTGGAGGATCGGTGTCTGCCGAGCATGGCCTGGGTACCCTGCGACGTGATGAAGCCGCACGTTATAAATCCGCCGTTGAAATCAAGTTGATGCAACGAATCAAAGTAGCCTTTGACCCGATGGGATTGATGAACCCTGGCAAAGTATTGCAGCCTCTCCTCACGTCAAACAGCCATTTGCTATGAATATTGCAATCGTCGGACTTGGTGCGATGGGCGGGCTTATTGCAGCCAAATTGATACAGGCTGGTTATCAGGTCAAGGCTTTGGCCAGGGGTCAAACACTTTCGGCTGTACGCCAGGGTGGTTTGACGCTTGAGCAAGCGGGACAGCAAATAGAGCTCCCGTTGAAAGTCAGTGATCAAGCACGAGAACTGGGACAACACGATCTTGTCATCGTTGCAGTGAAAGCACCTGCCTTGCCCCATCTTGCTGAGGCGATTGCGCAATTGCGTGCCGATAGCGGTGTGGTGCTGACCGCGATGAATGGTGTGCCGTGGTGGTTCTTTCAGGGGTTTGGCGGGCCTTGTAAGGATCTAAGACTTCGAAGTGTCGATCCTGACGCAGCACTCGATCGGGCGATCCCGCGCGATGCGCTGCTAGGAAGTGTCTTGCACATGAGTGCTTCAACCCCGTCTCCAGGCCATGTTCTTCACGCCATGGGTACTCGCGTGATTTTCGGCGAGCCGCAGGGTGGAGCCTCACAAAGGCTCGACGAAGTCTGTGGCCTTTTTCGTTCAGCAGGCTTTGCCGCTGAAGCTTCATTGCGCATTCAGGACGATATCTGGTTCAAGCTCTGGGGCAATATGACCATGAATCCGGTTTCGGCGATCACAGGGGCAACCATCGACAAGATGCTTGGGGACCCCGAAGTCAATCGCTTTTGTGTTTCGGTCATGCAAGAAGCGAAAGTGATTGGTGAGCGATTTGGCTGTTTGATTCAGCAATCACCCGAACAACGCAATGCCGTCACAAAACAACTCGGAGCCTTTAAGACTTCGATGCTTCAAGATGTTGAAGCCATGCGACCGGTTGAACTTGATGCCCTGCTGACCGTAGTGCAGGAAATCGCAAAGCATCTTGGTATGGATACGCCCTGGATTAGTGCGCTACTTGGGCTGTGTCGCTTGAGGATGCAAGGTCTTGGGCTTTATCCGAATTAAGCGCATCAATTCCTCATGCGTTCTAAGGCCTGAGGCCATACCTCAGGATTTATCGCATGCTTGGGACATTGGTTTAGCAATAATGACTCGGTCAATGCCTCAAGACAGGACATGCCGTTTCGTTGGTGTGCGTCTGCGGTATGTCCGGCTAAATGCGGTGTGATCACAAGACGCGGGGTCTGCCAAAGCGGTGAATCGCTTGCTAAGCTGCGACTTGCAACCACATCGATCGCCGCGCCGGCAAGGCGCCCCTCAACCAAGGCTTTGCACATGGCCTGTTCGTCGAGCACTTCGCCTCGTGAGGCATTGACCACAATCGCTCGTGCTGGTAGCGCGTCAAACCATGATTGGCTGACGAGGCCCTCAGTCGACGCGCTCAGAGCGATGCAAGGTACCAAGACCTCAGTCTGAGGCAATGCGGCAAGTGCCTCGCTCATCGATATAAATTCAAGCGAAGCATGTTCAGCCTTAAAGGCTTCGGGGCGTCGGCATGCGATCGTGACCTTAGCCCGCAGGCCGATACAAAGCATATGACTTAAATGTTGCGCGATAGCACCAAAACCTAGGATCAACACCTTCTTTTCTGCCAGATCAACGGCGGCTCCGGTGAAACGCTTTCGTGCGATGGACCAACCCTCGTTTCGGCTTGCCTCGACGATGTCGGGCAGGCGATGCAAGAGCGATAAGATCTGGCTTAAGCACCACTCGGCAACACTTACCGCGTTGCCACCGGGTACTCTGCTAATGCAAATCCCCGCATCGCTACAGGCTTTCACAGGAATCACATCGACGCCACTGCCATGGCGTGCGATATGGACTAACGATGGCGCAAGCTCAGCGATCGTATCGGGTAGGTCGTCTCGGACGACCATCCCCTGAGGGTCGAGCCGTTGCGCTGCCTCGGCAATCGACTCAATGCTTGCATCTTTGGCAATATGAAAATCAAATCGTTCAAGAAATAGCGACTCAATCGCTCGGTCAAGCGATTTGGTCGCAAGAATCCTGGGCTTCGTCATCGCTGATTACTGGGGTTCAACACCGGTTTCGATGATCACATTTCGCCATTTTGCAGTTTCAGTCTTTATAAAATTATAAAAATCAGCAGGCGAACCGCCTACTGGATCGGCTCCAGCGGTAATGAGTTTCGTTTGTACGGCAGGCAGTTTGAGCGCTTCGTTGGTTGCCTTATTGATTTCGCGAACGACTTGATCGGGCACGCCCTTTGGAGCAAGAAAACCAAACCACGAACCCGAATCGAAATCGGATAAACCGCGCTCTTTCATCGTTGGTACCTCAGGCAATGCCCGACTCCGTTCGAGACTGGTGACCGCGAGCGCTCTTACTTTTCCGGCCTTAATTTGGGGCATGATCGAAGGTGCTGTCGCAAACATGAATTGAATACGGCCAGCAAGCAGGTCTTGCACGGCTTCTGCCCCGCGATACGGAATATGCTGAATCTTCGTCTTCGTGCGAATGCCAAAAAGCGCACCTGACAAATGGGCGGCTGTTCCGATACCGGTTGAACCGTAATTGAATTTATCAGGATTTTGCTCGAGCAGCTTGATGAACTCCTCCACCGTTTTCGCGTTAACGTTTGGGTTGACGACCAATACGTTCGCAACATCAGCGATGAGAACAATCGGGACGAGGTCAACGAGTGGGTTATACGAAAGCTTTTTAATCAGTGTGGGATTCACAGCCAAGGGGCCAACCGAAGCACAAAGCAAGGTATACCCATCAGCAGGAGCGCGGACCGCTAAATCGGTGCCTAAGGTACCTCCTGCACCTCCCTTGTTCTCAACGACAAAACTTTGCTTCCAACGTTCGGTGAAGTGGCCAGACATTTCGCGGGCCAATATATCGGTGGTGCCACCTGCACTGAAGGGTACGATGATTCGAACCGATTTTGAAGGGTAGTTAGCTTGTGCATGAGTTGCATCGCTCAGACCTAGGCCTGCGCTGCCAAAAAGTCCAAGACTAAGTGCCTTCAGGGTTTGGCGGCGGAGAGCATCCTCGCCGGTGAGTCGTTGCTGTCTGCAGTCAGAAGCGCTTGAGATCGTCTGTGTGGCTTGATCGTTCGATCCTTGAAACGATTGAAGGGCATGTGTCACGTGGGTCTCCTAAAGCAAAGGTTATCGTTTGAGTGTTCTATATGCCAGAGTCGTTCAAGCGCAGCGCTTGCGCCGGTTTCCCCCAATTGGGCGCTTGATAATTCTAAAAATTTATCGCTCAGTGCGGCGTCCGATAAGGGTGCATCGGGGTCACCGATTCTTGTTGGTTGGAAATGCGTTTCGCGCGTTCCATCACGCAGATTAATGGTCACGCTTGCTGCTCGTTGCTTAGGAAAGGCAGCACTGATGGCAGCGTCTTCGCGCACTTCGATTCGCTTCATGAGTTCGCGTATCGCGCGATCTTCGAGTCTTGACGCTGATACCGCATCGAGTCGAACGGCGCCATAAAGCAGCGCATGGGCAACAACATAGCGCATACTGAATTTAGCCTCGGCAGCGGTTCTTGGTTGGGCAATATTGGCAACCGCAAGCGCTTCTGCATAGCTTGCAACCTCGATGGATTGAATGTCTTCGAGGATGTTGTTGCGACTGAGTTGGAGTCTTTGCTGCAAGATCAATGCACCATCGATCGCCGCGAAAGTATGGCCACAACAGCCATGGTTTTTAAAGGTCATCGATGCAATATGCCAACGGCTTCCTAAAGCCTCGGTTGCCTTGGACCAGTCTGCGGCACTGCTCATGGCAACACCAAAACCTGCATCCCCGTCGAGTACATCGAGCGAGCCGATAAGGCCCTTGCTTGCCCCAAGACCTGCGAGTACGCCTGCCTCAGCAGCACGACCTGCGTGAAGCGGTTTTGAGTGCGAATCCATGCGAAAAGCCTGCTGCAAACCTGCAGCAAACGAGGCAACCACCGCTAATGCATGTTGAATCTGGGCAGGCTTGGCCTTTAACAAAGCGCTTGCAGCGACGGCGGCGCCGAAGCTTCCGATCGTTCCTGTGTTGTGCCAGTAGCGGTAATGCGCTCGCCCCATGACCACCCCGATTCGAGTGGAAATCTCATAGCCTGCAATCACTGCACGCAGCAAATCAATCCCTTTCGAATGCTGCATGGTTGCAAGGGCTAAGGCTGCGCCAATCGTAGGCGCCCCGGGGTGATAAATCGCATCTTTAAAGATGTCATCGAATTCAACCAGATGAGCAGCGGTGCCCTGCAGCAGGGCCGCTGTACGAGGGCTGCATGCCTCACCCATCAGCGTCTTGCTGGCTTGCGGGACTGCTGGGTCCATTTCATGGGCGAGCGCAGCACGTAGCAAGGGCATCGGCTCTTCGTTCCAGCCTGCAATAGCACAGGCACAAAAGTCGATCAGTGCGCGCTTGGCATGATGACAGAGATCAGGGTCGAGTCTTTGTTGCATCGTTGCCGATGCGAATTCGCCCAGTTCAAGCAGCAGCGGTTTAGTCATGAGCTAGGTTTTATAAGATGGATCGATGCGATCGGCAAGTCTTCGCATGGCAGGCCATTCAAGCAACCCATAAGGGCGTCGTGAACCGGGCTTATACATATGGTTTGTTTTTGCGACCACGCTTGCAGGCGGCATGACCAACGAAGTACTGCATGCTGAAGCAAGCAATTGGGCTTTGCATGCGCGCTCGATACGGTAAGTATTGTTGAACGCTTCGGCAATCGAACGGCCAACTGCTAGCACGCCATGATTACGCAAAAACATGACATCGTTTTGCCCAAGATTATGGCGTAGTCGCTCGCGCTCACCTAACTCCAGTACAACACCCTCATAGTCGTGGTAGCCAACATGCTCAAAGCGCATGGCTGTCTGCGTGATTGGCAGCAAGCCTTGCGCAAGCGCCGAGACTGCCATCGTTGCTAGTGAGTGGGTATGGATGACGCCCTCAAGTTCAGGTCGTGCTTCGTGTATGGCGGCATGAATCACCCAGCCAGCTGGATTGAACTGATAGGCCAGGCCTTTCGGGAAATCGGGGGCCCACAACACATCACCTGCGAGATTGATCTTGATAAGACTTGAAGCGGTAATTTCCTCATAGAGCAGTCCGAAGGCGTTGAGCAAAAAGCTGTCGCTGCCTGGAATACGGACCGAAATATGGTTATAAATTAAGTCATCCATCGCGAAGTGCTTGACCAGGCGGTAAGCACAAGCACAATCCACGCGGGCCTGCCATTCCACATCACTCACTTCGTCGCGAACACTACGCCACTGCAGGGGTGGATAGTCCTTATCGGGCTCAAGTTCGGGGTAGCCTTTGCGGATGTCCTGAATGAAATCGTTGGCTTGCATGAGGGGTTGTCGTTCCAAAAATGTTATTCGCAGGCTGATTGGAGGCCTTTTTGGCCTTCATCGGAAGCGCTGCGATCGTAATCCAGATTGACGAGAAGTCCGGCTAGCTTGAGCATGTCAGTCGGGGCAACAGGTTCAACTTTTTGAATTTTTTGCCATGATTGACGCGCGAGAAAGGAGTCTAAGCAGATGAGTGGATACAAAGCATTTGATTTGACCGGCCAGGTCGCTTTGATTACTGGGGGAAACTCTGGCATCGGTCTGGGCATGGCACAGGCGGTGGCAGAGGCGGGAGCCGATGTGGTGATTTGGGGAACTAATGCGGAAAAAAACGCAAAAGCACTTGCCCAACTCGCACCGAGCGGACGCAAGCTGCGCGCTTTTCAGTGTGATGTTTCCAAGGAATCGGAAGTTGAAGAGGTCTTTGCCAAAAGCCTTGCGGAGATGGGAAAAATCGACGCTTGTTTTGCCAATGCTGGTGTTGGTGGCGGCGGCAAGAAATCCTTTGTTGAGATGACCGCCGATGAGTGGCGGCGTGTCATGGCCGTGAATCTAGATGGTGCCTTTTACACCTTCCGGGCAGCGGCGCGACATTTGGTTGAGCGGGGCCAAGGCGGGCGACTGATTGGGACTGCCTCACTGGCAGCCATTGAGGGCGCTGCGCGCAATGAGCATTACGGTGCCACCAAGGGCGGTATGGTGAGTATGATCCGCGCACTTGCGGTTGAGTTTGCGCGCTATGGCATTACTGCCAATGCGGTGCTTCCCGGTTGGATCGCCACTGATATGACCGCTGGTCTAACCAGCAATGAAAAATTTGCCAGCCATGTGCTGCAACGTGTGCCTATGCGACGTTGGGGCGAGGGTGAGGACTTCGGCGGCATTGCAGTTTATTTGATGAGCCGAGCCTCCGCATTTCATACCGGCGATTCGTTTTTAATCGACGGTGGATACGCGCTCTACTGAACAAGCACTTGCAGCCATGGAGCTGTCGTCGCGTCGCTGCACAATAGCGACGGCGTATTTGGCAGCGGTGATTTCGGCAAGTATCGAGATGGCCATTTCGGGCGGTGTTTTTGCGCCGATAAAGAGCCCGACAGGGCCATAAAGCCGCGCAATTTCTTCATCGCTTAGGTCAAAGAGCTTTAAGCGCTCTTTGCGTTTGGCCGTGTTGGCTCGCGACCCCAAGGCCCCGATGTAAAAAGCCGGTGATTTCAGGGCTTCGAGCAGAGCCATATCGTCGAGTTTGGGATCGTGGGTAAGCGCGACCACAGCGGTGTGGTTATCAATGCCGAGACGAACCAGTTCGTCATCGGGCATGCCGCGCGAGAACTCAACGCCAGGAAACTGAATACCTTCGGCAAACTCGTCGCGAGGGTCGATGACGACGATCTGGTAATCGGCAGCGAGGGCCATTTGGCATAAATACTGAGACAACTGGCCTGCACCGATCATGATCAAACGCCACCTTGGCCCATGGACACAATACATTTGTTTGCCGTCGAATCGAAAGTGGTCGGCGCGGTTTGCATCGCGAATCTCAAAATCGCCGCTTGCCATATCCAGCACTCGAAGGCTCATGCGTTTTTCAGCAACACGACTGCGCAGTTGCCGCAAGCCTTCAAGGCTTGGATGGGGTTCGACAACAACGCGAACGCTGCCCCCGCAAGGTAAGCCAAATCGCGCAGCCTCCTCTTTGCTCACACCATAAAGCACCGTCTGGGGCTTTAACGCCGGCATGATTTCGCTTTGAACCCGCGCAATCAAATCGTCTTCGACACAGCCCCCGGAGACTGACCCGACGACCTGGCCATCATCGCGTACGGCAAGCCACGAGCCTACTGGGCGTGGCGAAGAGCCCCAAGTTTCTACAACTGTAACGAGGGCTACGCGGCGCGACTGTTCCATCCAGCCAATGCAGGTATTGAGTACTGAAAAGTCGGTGCTATCCATTGCTTCGTTCCGTTGCTGTGGTTTATCGAGTCTTAGGACTTAACCCTTCGATAGTAATGCGACTATCATCGACTGTCTTGTCAAAGGAGTACGACCATGCAGGTTGTGTTGGAAAAAGAGTACCCAGTTGCCGCGCCGCTCGAAGCGGCCTGGCAGGTGCTCTCAGATGTTCAGGCGCTTGCGACCTGCATGCCAGGCGCGAGCATTACCGAAAAGGTCGACGATACCCACTTCAAGGGTCAGGTGAAAGTAAAGGTGGGACCTGCCAGTGCCAATTTTGGCGGCGATATCGAACTCAAAGGCGTCGATGCCGCGGCTTATCAAATACAAATGCTTGGCAAAGGCGCTGACAAGGGCGGATCCTCAGCCAGCATGGACCTCACGGCCAGTTTGATCGTTGTGGACGCAACCAGCTGCAAATTGGTGGGTAAGGCCGAAGTGACGGTCACGGGGAAATTCGCGCAATTTGGCGGACGGATGATGAATTCGGTGTCTGACATGATTCTTGGCCAGTTTGCGCAGAATTTCTCAAATCGCGCCCAAATGCAGGCTATGCAACAAAGCGCCAAGCCAGTGGCTGGAGAATCGTCGGCACAGACGGGTGGATCAAGTGCTGCATCAAGTGGACCAGCTGCCGAAGCTGCAACCGATATCGATGCAGCCAATCACGCGCAGGGCAAAGCTGCGCCTGTGCAAGAGCTCAATGCCATAGGCCTTCTTTGGGGATTGATTAAGCGATTTTTTGCGGGGTTGTTTCGATGAACCAACAGGCTTACCTTGTGGGTGCCTACGAACACCCAACACGCAAGGCACCCGATAAGTCGGTGGCCCAATTACACGCTGAGGCAGCCAAAGGAGCGCTTGAAGATGCCGGTCTGAAGCTTGAAGACGTCGATGGCTACTTATGCGCTGGCGACGCTCCAGGACTGGGCCCCTTGAACATGATCGATTACATGGGCATTAAGCCTCGGTTCATCGATAGTACCGATACAGGCGGCTCGTCGTATCTGGTTCATGTGGCGCATGCGGCGCAAGCGATTGCTGCAGGTCACTGCAATATCGCCTTGATCACCCTGGCCGGGCGCCCGCGTTCGGAGGGCTCAAGCGGGTTGGTGCCGCGTAACTGGGGTGAGAATTTGCCCGATGCCCCTTTTGAAACACCGTTTACCTCGGTTACCGTCAATTCCTATGCCATGGCTGCCATGCGTCATATGCATGAATTTGGCACCACCCTTGAGCAAATGGCCTGGGTGAAGGTCGCAGCATCCCATCATGCCCAACACAACCCGCATGCCATGTTGCGCAATGTCGTTACGGTCCAAGAAGTCATGGACTCGCCGATGATTTCGGATCCGCTGAGACGCCTTGACTGTTGTGTGGTTAGCGACGGTGGCGGAGCCCTGGTGGTAACCCGACCAGAGATCGCGCGCTCGCTCAAGCGGCCGCTTATCAAGGTGATTGGAGCGGGCGAAGCGGTTAAGGGGCCCGCAGGAGGCTATTTTGATTTGACCTTCAGCGCCGGGCGATGGTCTGGGCAGCGTGCTTTTGAACAAGCCGGCGTGAAGCCCTCTGATATTCAATATGCATCAATCTACGACAGCTTCACCATCACGGTGATCATGCAGCTTGAGGATTTAGGTTTTTGTCCAAAGGGTGAAGGCGGACGTTTTGTAGCAGACGGTAACTTGATTTCAGGCGTTGGAAAGTTGCCCTTTAATACCGATGGTGGTGGACTTTGTAACAACCACCCGGCAAATCGTGGCGGGATTACCAAGGTCATTGAAGCGGTCCGCCAATTGCGTGCCGAGGCTCACCCTGCCGTCCAGGTGCCAAACTGTCATCTGGCCTTAGCCCATGGCACAGGCGGTACCTTATCGGGTCGCCATGCCGGCGCCACCTTGATTATGGAGCGCGAATAATGTCAACGAGCGATCAAAAGCCCATCAGCTACAGTGCACCCCGTATCTTGGGCGACCAGGCTGGGTTTTGGGAGGCGGCTAAGGCAGGCCGCTTCCTTATCAAGCGATGTAAGGACTGCGCCAAGGCACACTGGTTTCCCCGCGCGCTTTGCCCTTTTTGCATGGGCGAGACCGATTGGGAAGAAGCGAGCGGTCGGGGTGAGATTTACACCTACAGCATCACGCGCAAGGCGCTTCCTCAGCCCTTTGTTATTGCCTATGTGACACTCGACGAAGGTCCTCGGATGATGACGCATATTGTCGACTGTGACCCTGAAGCGGTACGAATCGGCCAACGTGTGAAGCTTGTGTTTAAGCCCACCGAGGGCGATGGTCCGCCCTTGCCGATGTTTTGCCCTGTAATCGACTGATGCCGAAGCCTGCGATCGGGCCCTAAAGTCGCATAATGATGATGTACGTCGTTCTAAACCATCCGAAGTCCAGCGTCCTAACGAGTGGCACTAAAGGGAGCTAAGCCATGAACCAGCCTGTTGCGGAATTTGCCAACCTTCATCCTGATCTTCGCGGGGTTAATCCCGAGTCCTACTGGTTGCCCTTCACACCGAATCGACACTTCAAGGCCTCACCGCATGCGCGAACCATGGTGTCGGCCTCCGGTCCTTACTACACCAATGCAATCGGAAACCAATTATTCGACTGCTTATCGGGTATGTGGTGCAGTCCTTTGGGACATGCCCATCCTAAAATTGTCGAAGCGGTCACCAAGCAGGTCTCGACGCTGGATTATTCCCCAGCCTTTCAGTGCGCTGCGCCGTCAACACTCAAGCTCGCCGAGCGGGTAGCCGCCATGGCGCCGGCAGGCATGGATCATGTCTTTTTTACCTCATCAGGTTCTGAGGCTGTTGATACAGCACTGAAGATTGCCCATGCCTTTCATCGTTGCAAAGGAGAGGCCACACGCTTTCGTATGATTGGACGCGAGCGCGGCTATCACGGTGTTGGCTTGGGCGGGATCTCGGTGGGAGGTATTCCGGCAAACCGTAAAGCATTTGCATCCTTAATGATTAACGGTGTTGATCATTTACCCCACACACACAATCTTGGTGAAATGGCCTTCTCCAAGGGGCAGCCAAGCTGGGGTGCCCATCTTGCCGACGAGCTAGAACGCATGGTCACCCTGCACGATGCATCAAGCATCGCTGCAGTCATTGTTGAGCCAGTTCAAGGATCGACAGGCTTGCTGGTCCCACCGGTAGGCTATCTAAAAAAGCTTCGCGAAATTTGTACGAAATACGGCATTTTGCTAATTTTTGATGAAGTGATTACCGGCTTTGGTCGCCTGGGCACGAACTTCGCTGCCCAGCGCTTCGATGTCATGCCCGACATGATCACCTTTGCCAAAGCGGTGACCAATGGCGTGATTCCCTTGGGCGGTGTGATCGTTCGAAAGGACATCTACGATGCCTTTATGCATGGCCCCGAGTTTGTGATCGAGCTTTTCCACGGCTATACCTACTCAGGGCATCCGATGGCAACCGGTGTCGGTTTGGCAACGCTTGACGTCATGAAAGAAGAAGGACTGATTCAGGCGAGCGCGGCACTTGAGCCTGTCCTTGAAGAAGCGATCCATAGTCTTCGTGATCTGCCTGATGTTATCGATATTAGAAACATCGGTTGTGCTGCAGCGATCGATTTAAAACCCATAGCAGGCAAGCCTGGTCTTCGTGCTACGTCGGTGTTTGAGGCTGGTCTGCAATCGAACCTGCTCTTGCGATTTACGGGCGACACGATCGCCATGGCACCTCCGTTCATTAGTAGCGTTAAGCAGGTCCAGCACATGGTTGATTCGCTTCGCGGTTTGATTGTGCAAACCAGACCTTAAAGGCGGATTGAGATGAATATCCGTCAAAGCACAGCCACGATTGCACACTGGATTGAGGGAAAGCCTCACATAGGCCAATCGGCTCGGCTAGCACCCGTCTACAACCCTGCGCTTGGCGCGGTGGCAAGCGAGGTTTTACTTGCCGATGCGAGTGATGTTGATGCCGCGGTTCAATCAGCCCACAAGGCTTTTGGGGCTTGGTCTGAGACATCGCCTTTGCGGCGTGCACGCGTGATGTTCAAGTTTAAAGAACTGATTGAAAAGTATCACGATGATCTCGCAGCCTGTATCACTCGGGAACAT
>OMIE01000114.1 GCA_900299025.1 Burkholderiaceae bacterium | reverse complement strand
GTTTTCGGCTTATCGCTGGACGTTGAGAAAGCGTCGACACCGTCACTACGATCATCTGTGGCGGGAGCACGATGCCCAACGTGTCGATGACGGAGCGTGGGCGCTTAGCCCAAGTCTTGAGAGTCACTCCACATCAGCATGCCTGTAAGACCAAGAGCGCTGGCCCACTCGAGCGCCAATTGGTTCGAGCGCGAGAATACACCTTGGTCTCCCCGCGTAAGCATGTGATCAAGCGGTGCAGCATTAGCGTTGATCGCTGTGCCGATTACGCATGCAGCCGCAAGAAACATTTTAATTGTCTTCGACATAAACTTTGACTCGAATACTTTTGGGTATTTGACGATATCACAGCGATTAAAAGTCTATTGTTTAGATCGATCAATGAAAGCTTTTGTCGCTGTTATAGAGTCCACCGGTGATGCAAACAGACACGCGACTTGTCTCGTTTGAAGCTTGCGCTACATCTCAAGAGAACAGACCACTCGCGTGATCATTGTTGGCATATTAGAGCCTGAGCGGCGCCTGGAGCACGAGGGAGGTAAGAGCATCGTCAGTTGATCACGCTGGCGCTGACCATAGTGACTCAGACTAAGTGATCAAATTACACGAGTAGTCAACTCAGGGACATATTGGTCCAAGTCAAAGGGTTCGAAATTCTGGCCTTTGTGTCCCGAGTTGCTGCTGATTATCTTGAGTTGGAATGCCATGTTCCGTGGGTAAGTCCAATCTGCAACCAAAGCATTGAGGAGTGGGTTCTCTACTAAGTAGAATTTGCTGTGCTGATGGGCTTTAAAGACGAGTGAAGGTGTTGAGTCCTAAGATTAAGTATCAGCGCCCAGCAAATCTGGCGTGATTAGGTCAACGACCATGCCACTTAGGCCATGAAATTCTACTTAGTAGAGTGGGCTGTGCAATTGAGATTACGGTTGATTTTTGAGAGTACTGCGACGCAATCTGTACCCGTCAACACGAGCGTGTTTAGTTTTACGATCAGGCCAATGTAGGCAAGAAATTCTACTTAGTAGAATTTGCAAGGATTTTGGGTTAGTAGCCTAGATGTGAAGACTCGCAGTCGCATGGATCGGCAAAGGCGCCAGTTCGATGGCTAGTATTCCTGGATATCCCTCTTTTGTAGCACGCCGTCATAGGCGTCCTCGACTTCGCAATCGTCTCCTGTAGCATGAGGTGATGCCACGGTCACTCTTAGGCGATGTCCAATACCACCACTGAATTCCCAGTAGTCCCAAACAAAATCTGGATCATCGGGATCTGGGCTTTGCTCGTAGCCCACATAACCTTGACCTTTGACAGTGACATGAGCGCCATGCTTTATGGCTAACCAGGTGTCAGCGTCTAAGTCTAGGCACAAGCCCATGTATCCGTATCCCGTATCAGGTTCAATGTGGGCTCGTCGAGGCGTTGGATCACTGCCCTTTAATGCGCGAACTTCTTGCCTTAGCGCTTGGATCTCCTTGCCCTGCGCTTCCACCATGCTGAGCAATCGCCGCAATAGAACTTGAGTCGATTCAGCCACTGCCTACCTCCTTGATCAGGACGCATTAGTAACAAGTCTTATCGTGGGCGATGCCAAATTGAATGGACGGATTTGCGCTGAACACTGACTACAGCGTTACCGCAAATGCCAAGCGGAATCGTTTACGCTATGGCGCATGATCACCATCGACCCCTTAGTTAACCCAGCCGATCGAATCCCGTTTCGCGAGCCGGTGGTTGAGAACATGGCAAGTTTTGGATCCATTCTATATACGATTTGGAACAAAGGTGGTGACTTTGTATATGTGAGTATCGGAGGCATTCGGGGTCAAGCCGCAAAAGACCGTAAGCTCCGTAGCCGCATCATGCAGCACTGGCAGGGCATGCGAAGTGGGGATCAGTTTTGTATCTATGTTCAGGAATACTTTGTACTGCCGCAGATGATCGGTCAGCCCTATGAGGCCCAAAACGGAAAGATTGATAGGATGGTTCGCAAGTACATCCATGAGCACCTGTCATATGCGTATGTGATTGATCAGTCGGACGAAGGCAATAAGCGAGTGAGGGACTATGAGCGAAGCATCCAGCAAGGCGCATGGCAAGGCATGAAGCCGCTGCTAAACCCTCGGGAACTCGATCAGTTCATTGGCACTAATTGCTATCACCGTGTGTCTCGAACGGCAGTGTTAACTGATGGTGCGCGATATCTAGCAGAACGTGCGCACTGCTACTGGCTCATGGACGTGATCGTTAGCTACCTCGTTGAGTTGGATATCCAAGACTGGTTTGTTCTTGCGACGCTGGATGTGTCCGACACGAAGGGTGTCGTTTCACTAGAAGACGGCAGCGGGCACGTGCACGCCCCGCAAGAGATTCCTTTCACCGACTTTCCACTACCTGTTGCAAGGCTGTTTGCGAACTGGAATGGTGATGATTGGGTACTCATGTTGCCTTCGGAATACTAATTAGATTTTATAACTAGGAGTAGATCTCATGTGGTACGGCGTTCAGGTTAAACGGCAAGCGTTCTCTGCTTGGGAGTACATACACGTCGGTATGGATCTTGACTGGGCCATTGCAGTTGCATCAAGCGTGAAGTGAGATGGGGTGCTTGCTGCTCGCGTGATTAACGATGCAGCACGCTCAGTTTATTCTTGTTGATTTGAACCGCTATCAAAACCACTAAGCACTAAGATACGACGAGTTCGAATCCCCGACTCCACCAAAAAAACGGTAGGTCAAAAATGAGTGAGCTAGTTAAAGAATCGCTTCTGGCCCGCCAAAGCAAGTCCTGATAACTCGCTCAGTCGAGTTATCAGGCGCTCAGAGCTCGGCACTGTGCGGCGCTGTTTGCTATGGGCTCCTGCCTTACCCCATGGCTACCTACCCCAAAAATTCGTTTCAAACCCCGTTTCTTCAAAGAAATTCCTGACTTTGCGGGTGCTGCAGTAATAGGGCGAGCTTGTACAGATCGCTGGGTAGTTGGAGTTCAACAAGGCCAAGGCCGGGAGCCAGAACCTGATAATCTTCGAGGCATCGAAACAGCAAGCTGATCGCAGGAGGGCGTTGCATGAGCGGTTTGCAGTCGAATGTGGGCGTTCCATTCAATCACCATCGCCGCTCGCTGAGGCCAACGGGAGCTTATACTCATGTCCGAAGCCAAGACCAAACCCACCTCGGCAAGTGTCGAGGAGTACCTCACCTCTAAGGCTAGTCCCGAGCAACTCTCAGACTGTAAGGCCTTAATGGCCTCTTTCAAGAAGGTCACGAAGCATTCGCCCAAGATGTGGGGGCCGAGCATTGTGGGCTATGGCAGCTATAGCTATAAGTACGAGAGTGGTCGCACCGGCGAGTCGTGTCTCACAGGGTTCGCAGTACGGGGCAAGGAACTGGTCGTTTACATAGTCGCAGAGAGCCAAGAACAACAGGCGCTACTGGCCAAGCTCGGAAAGCACAAGATGGGCAAGGCATGCCTGTACTTCAAACGTCTCGCACACCTGGACATAAACGTCCTGGAGAAACTAGTCTCGGGGTCGGTCGCAGAAATCAAGCGCCGTCACGCGGTAACGGGCGGCGCCTAACATACGGCAGGGTTTTACCAGAGCAAGCTATGTCCGCTTTATGAATCGGCAGGAGTTAGTACATCGCTTTTACCTGTGCGCTTTGGGGCAAGACCGGAAATTGCCGTGTTCGATTTTGTGCTCAAGCGTCAAGCTTTTTAGACCTTGCAACGGGTGGTAAGTCTTATGCGAATGTGGATCTTTTTTTTGTTCGGTTTGATCTGGACGACCACGGCATTTGCTCAGCAAAGCCAATGTAGCTTTATCAGAGATCCCGATCAACAGGCTCGATGTCGTGCCTCAACAGGAGGTGGCGCTTCACAATGCGGATTCATCCGCGATTCAGATTTGAAGGCTTATTGCCGAGCAGGCACGGGGTCGGGGCAAAGCGCTTGCGGCTTTATTCGTAATGCTGACCTGCAATCGATGTGCCGAGCGCAGTATGGGGGTGGTGCCAGTCAGTGCGGTTTCATCGGAGACGCTGACCAGCAGGCCTTTTGCCGGGCAATCACGGCATCTGGTGCGTCGGCTTGCGGTTTTATCCGATATGCTGACCAACAGTCACTTTGCCGAGCACTCACGGGAAGTGGGTCGAGCTACTGTGGGTTTATCAGAGACCAGGACTTGCAGGCGCACTGCAGAGCCCTCACGGGGTGATTCTGCTCTGAAGGTAAAAAAATTCAGTTTCGCTCACTGAAGTCATGCCAAGTACAAAAGGACAGAGGAGGGATTGCTTGAGGCCATGCCTTCTTTCCCCATCGATGCTCAGATCTGGGCCACATTTCGCTAGCAACGAGAACATAACTACTATGTGTGTGTGACTTTTTTATACGGCACTACGTTGAGTATTTGTTCTCAATGTGTAAGTACCTAGCCAAAGACTTCTTGAAGTGGTTTTGTAATCACTGTCTAATCTGTAGAAACGTTATAGATACATAGGTTTTTACAGGTTTAGGAGCTAGATTGTGCCCAGGAAGTCCTACTTTGCATCCGCTTATCGTTGACCGCAGTGTCTTAGAGGCACTTCAAGCTGCGTTTCCAAACCCTGAGGCAAGTGCGGAGCGTGCGCTTTCAAAGTATGTATTAAGGATTGAGCACTTGCTCAACGCTTCATTGCAGCGGAAACAATCAGTTGTGCAGCGAAAGATGCAACTCTATAACGTCTCGCTGCATGACCTCGCTAATAGTGGCGGACAAATTGGTCCCAACAAAGTGCGCTTAAACGCGTGGTTGATGAAGCAGGGCTTAGGGCATCACTCGTATCGCGACAATTGCAAGAGACCTATTTCATGTTCAAGTACTGTAATCAAACTTAGCATATTAAAAATGAGAGCAATAAAGGAGCATCGTCGGAGATCATCTCTTTTGTAATGGGCTAATGCTTCATCTGGCCGAGTGAAGCCCGATCAGGTTTTCCTCGGTATCAAAGACCAGTGAGACAAAGCCATACTCACCGATAGCCATTTTCGATCGATGTACTCGACCCCCAAAAGCTGGTACACGCGACTCTTCAATTGCGCAATCATTGCAACCGAAATACACAAGGGTTCCGCCAATGCCAGAAACACAACCTTTTGCGCGAACAATCGCGCCTGTGGTGGTACCCATCGCCGCCGATTCATGACCAAACGTCCACATTTCAATGTCTCCCGCTTGTAATAAGCTAAGCGAGTAACCAAAGACGCCTTCATAAAACCTTCTGGCACGGTCTACGTCCTGAACGTAGATCTCAAACCATCTAACGACTCCATTTGACAGCATGCATTCCCCTCCTGAATGATTGTTAGAGCATTTTGACCCGAGGAAAAGATTCAGGCATGACCCGAGTATGCTTAAGTTTCTGCAATGTGTTTAGGCATCGCGTGGGCTCAATGCCTTGTTCATCAGATCCAAAAAGATGTTCAATTCAGCAGTGTTTCCTTGCAAAGTTTGCGTTTCAAACCGGATTACTTCTTGACACCCTCGTCTTAGAATGCTCTCGTTGAAGAGCAACTCTTAGTACATATCGGTTCCGACTGGCTTTATGCCTTGGGATTTCAAACTTGCAATCAAGCGAGCAAGGTCAGAACCATGTGACGCTATGCTTAGTATCATATTGGGTATCGCTAAATTGCACGTGCTTAGATTGCCGGAGTATTTTCCATAAATCGTCATTCCAGTCTTATCCTGATTGTGGATTTGGCTCTCCTGTGTTTTGTTTATATCGATCGAGGTTACTGTCATGATCCAAACAAATCAATTCCGACTTTCGGCGATCGTATTTTCATTGCTCTGTTGGAGCAATAGTCAGGCCGCTGATATCAGGGATACCGCCTGCCGTACGACTGAAGAGTGCAGGGCCGAAGAGGCAAAAATTCGTGGCCAACTCTCGCGAACGGACACAAGCCGTGTTGCTGAACTTCAAGACTATAGCTACTGGATTGGTAGGATCAATATGGCAAGTACAGTCATGTTGGCTGAACAAGGCATTATCCCAATGCGTATCGTGCCGCGCGTTGCGGAGGGCGTCGCGCATGCGATCACCGAGGGAGTCAAACCTAAGGGCCGTAAACCCTCTGATGTTCTCCAGGTGGAGCGCATCATTGAGGAGCGCGCAGGTCCCGAGGCCACGCTCATCCACACGGGCCGAAGTCGCCAGGACATTTTGGCGACAACAAGAACTGCGAGTCTTCGCACAGCAATGCTTGATGTTTATGAAGCAATCCTTGGATTCAGACAGACCCTATTACAGATTGCAGAGCAACATACCGAAACGATCGTGCCGGCCTACACCAACGGTGTGCAGGCACAACCGATTAGCTATGCTCACTATCTGCACGCATTTAGCGATTCGTTTGCCAGAGATGCTCGGCGGATACAAGACTTTTACCCACGCTTAAATCAAAGTGCACTTGGTACAGCGGTACTTGCAAATTCTTCGTGGCGTCTTGATCGTAATCGTCTTGCAGAACTCTTAGGGTTCGACCAGCCACTACTCAATGCTTACGACAGCTCTCAGGTAAGCTTTTATGACATTCCACTTGAGGGTACTCACATTGCTTCTTCAGTTGCCATAAGGATTGGAGCGTTGATGCAGGACGTCCACGTCCAATACCATCAACCTTCCCCCTGGTTTTTGCTTTCAAGCGGCGACACTTATACCTCTAGTAATATGCCCCAAAAGCAAAATCCTGGTGTGATTCAAGAAGCACGCGGTAAGGCAAGTGACGTTCTCGCAGCGGCCCAAGCCGTGAGCTTCCGGTCGCACAATGTTACGCCTGGAATGGTTGACTACAAGGAATCCTGGCGCAGTAGCCGAGTCTTTGTATTGACCGTTGAAGCCTTAACGCAAGCCCAACGTGTTATGAAAGCACTCAAAGTGAATAAGGAACGGGCGCTAGATGAATTGAATAATGAATGGACTACTTCTGTTGAGTTGGCTGAGGTTCTACAAATGAAATATGGTGTACCCTTTCGCGTGGGACACGCCTTTGCTACAGCCATTGTGGAGGATGCACGACGTTCAGGCTTCAAACCTGCTAGCTATCCGTTTTCGCGGTCAGGCGATCTTTACAAGGAGGCCGCTGCGAAGCATAAGTGGATGCCAGAAATAATCCCAATGTCCGAGGCGGACTTTAGAGCTGCGCTCTCGCCTACCCAAATGGTGCTATCTCGCCAAGGAATCGGAGGCCCTCAGCCTGAGGAAGTTAAGCGCATGTTATCGCTAGCTAACGAGGCGCTTAAGGCTGACCAGGTTTGGCTAGTCAAACGTCGTGATCAACTAGCCGGCGCTGAAGCGAAACTCAATCAGGCCTTTACGCTATTGCTCCCAAAGTAGACTAAGTAGCTTCTCAAAGCTTAAATTACTTGGTTCTGGTTTTTAAACCTTGAATGTCGGTATGATAACTCTTGGGCTGCTGATTGCAGCGATGGCTGTTCAGAGCATGGTTAAAGGACTAAGCACGCTGCGTTCTGGCCTTGTTGCTTGAGCCTGTGACGCAAGGGGTCACGGAACGATATCGAGCCTGCAAGACAGGCCTTTGAAGTAAGAAAAACTCAAAACGCGTAAATTAACAGTGTAAATGATATCATATGTGAAACGAAAACCTAAGCGCTTGCTCAGTATAGAATATATATCCATAACGATCGAGTAAAAGCCACGTTAATACTTGTTATGATGG
>OMIE01000113.1 GCA_900299025.1 Burkholderiaceae bacterium | reverse complement strand
TTTGAATATTTGAATGAACGCCTAAGGATATGATCATGACAGCATCGGCAAAAACCGAGTCAACCATGTTCCGCAATGCATGGATTGTGGATGGAAGTGGAGAACCCGGATTCAAGGCAGATCTTTTGCTGCGTGATGGCACGATTATCGCTGTCGGTGAAAAGTTAGAAGCACGGGTCGAGCACGAACGCGATTGCGGGGGTAAGGTCTTGTGTCCAGGTTTCATCGACGTACACACCCACGACGACGCCTTGGTGCTGACTAACCCTGAGATGCTGCCGAAGATCAGCCAAGGTGTTACCACTGTGGTTGTGGGCAACTGTGGGATTTCTCTGGCTCCATTGACCAGCAAAGCACCTGTTGCGCCACTAACCCTGCTTTGCGAATCGATGTACCAGTTTCGAAGCATGGCTGACTATAAGGCTGCAATCGATAAGGCAAGGCCATCGCTTAATGTTGCAGCATTGATAGGGCACAGTGCGCTTAGGCACGAAGTGCTTGCAGATTGGCGGCGACCTGCTACCGAGGATGAGCGTGAGCAAATGCAATCGCTTATTCGCGAGGCGATGCAAGCAGGTGCGATCGGTATGTCTTCGGGAACGTTCTACCAAACAGCGTATGCCGCTGACATCCTGGAGCTTATTCCCTTAGTACGGGAGGTGGCATCTGCAGGGGGCATTTATGTGACCCATATGCGCACTGAGATGGAGGAAATATTAGCGGCCATTGACGAAGTTGCCTTAACCGCACGTCATGCAGGCGCACCCCTCGTCATTTCTCACCACAAATGTGCAGGTCGCCTGAATTGGGGGCGATCGCGAGAGACACTCGCTTACATCGATCAATTACATCAACAACAGTCGATTCACCTTGATGTTTACCCCTATGTCGCAGGTTCGACCATGCTTCGGCTCGATATGATTGATGAGGAAACCAAGGTGTTGATTACCAGCAGTGAGCCTCATCCTGAGATGGTTGGTAAGTCGCTTGCAAGCGTTGCTGCAGCATGGCAAATCTCACAACGAGAAGCTGCTCAACGCCTGATTCCTGGCGGCGCATGCTACTTTCAAATGCATGAAGACGATGTTGTCCGAATCATGCAGCACCCGCGCGCAATGATCGGGTCTGATGGGATCCCTCACGATACAAAGCCACATCCGCGATTGTGGGGGACCTTTCCTCGGGCTCTTGGCGAATATGTGCGGCACCGACGCGCCTTAAGTCTTGAAGTGGCGGTTCACAAGATGACAGGTCTTTCAGCCAACACCTTCAAGTTGGGCAATCGTGGCCTGATTCGTCCTGGTATGGCCGGCGATCTAACGATCTTCGATCCAGACAGCATTGAAGATCTTGCTGATTTTCAAGAACCCACGCGTGTATCAAAGGGGATCGAAGCGGTCTATGTGGCAGGCGAGTTGACGTACGACTTACATGGTCGTGTCTTGAATCGATGCGGTCGTTTCATCGCGCGTTCTATGCCGACTAATTAGCCAAGTCTAAGCAGTCGAAGTTCACCCCATGCTTTGACTGCAGTATGGGCGCTTGCGGATGGGTAACGTGACTCGAGGTTGGCTTCAAGCAAATTGTCTAAGTTTCCGTGGTCGAATCACTTGCCAAGCGTTGCAGATGCCGGTGCACGCTTGCGCTCGACCGTGGAGTTCGCTGATGGGAGTCTAGTCATGACGTTTCTGATGGCTGCTTCTAGCTGGGGATCACGACCACGGTTGACCGCCGTTGGGTCAAGCTCTACATCAATGTCCGGAGCTACACCCTCGTTTTCAATTCGCCACTGTTTCTCTGGCGTAAAAAAACGGAAGAACGGCACGGTCATGCTGCCGCCATCAACTAACTGGGGATTGGCTGATATTCCGATTAGACCGCCCCAGGTGCGCTTGCCGATCAAGGGTCCGAGCTCCATTCGCTTAAAGCTGTAGGGTAAGAAGTCTCCCCCCGAGCCTGCGTCTTGGTCAATAAGCATTGCCTTGGGGCCATAAATCGCCCCACCTGGGGTTTCGAAAATCATGCCTGCGCGATCCTTCCAGCCCGCCAGGTGTGTGCGGCTTAACACATCGGTTACGTAGTTCGCTGCTTGGCCGCCACTATTGCGGCGAACGTCAACGATAACGCCGTCCTTATCAACTTGGGTGAAGAACATGCGGTTGAAATGTTTATAACCGTCGCCCCCCGTATCAGGCAGGTAAACATATGCAATGCGTCCGTTACTAGCCTTCTCAACTGCTTGCCTGTTCTTCTCAATCCAATGCCACCGACGCAGCGCAGTTTCGCTTGCCACGGGTTGCACGACGATGTTGTTGACCTTGCCACCCCCAGGGTCGCGACTAACGCCGAGCGTGACCTGTCGGCCTACTGTATTGTCTAAGAAAGCATAAAGGTTATCTTTTGCTGTTACTTCTCGACCGTTAACGCTGATGATGTAGTCGCCCTCCGACACGCCTAAACCAGGTACGGCCAAAGGAGCTCTTAAGAAGGGATTCCAGCGGTCTCCCGGATAGATGGTTTTGATTCGGTAGCGATTGTTCTCATATTCGTAATCAGCGCCAAGAAGCCCGGTGTTAGCGGCGCGTTCGCGATGTAAGTCGCCCCCGCCAATACTGTTATGTCCCACTTGCAGTTCGCCAATCATTTCGCGAATGAGCTCGTTCAAATCCTCTCTACGATGCACGTGCTTGACCAACGGTGCGTAGCGTGTCCGTACCGCATCCCAGTCGAGGCCGTGCATGTTGCCGTCGTAGAAAAACGCCTTTTGCATCCACCAAGACTCATCAAAAATCTGCTGCCACTCTTCGCGCGGGTCTACAAGCGCCCCAACTTGCGAGGTATCAACGGGCTTTGCATCGAGCTTAACGCTGGCATCTGCAATTTCCAGACGGCCACGAGGCAGTTGAATCAACATCTTCTTCCCATCCGCACTCATGCTGATGCCGACAACTGCGGACTTTATCGTCGCCGACTTGCGCTCTTCAAAGTTAAAACGTACCAGTTCACCCGCTAGGGAGCTCGACCCACCGTCGGGATCGGGCGGGTCGTTACTTGCACCCGGCTGACGTCGCTCGATGAAGAACAAGCCACCATCGGAGGCAACTGCAAGCGAGTCGTAGTTTCGCTCAGCCACGGGTAGTGATACTACGCGATTCATCAGGCCATCAAAGTCAATCTTTGTTGGCTTGATCTTTGAAGCAGCATCTTTTAATGGCTCCTTTTTGTCAGCTTCATCACCAGTGCGCGGGGCCATCGGCGACTTGCCGTCGGCTGCAAGTACAAGCGCATAAATACCTTTACGGATCGGGCGCTCTTGTGAGGACATATCAAGTCCAACGACGGCTGGACCGGTGTTGATGGACGCTGTGAAGTACAGGTAGTCAGTACCACCAAAAACTGGGCTATCGGCAAAGCTAAGGCCATCCGTTACCGTTACGCTTTTGCCAGAGCTAAAGTCGTGAATTCGAATGCGTTGCATGTAGTTATCGCCTGCAATGGCGTATGCAAGGTAACGGCTGTCCGAAGAGAAGGCGACGTTCCATCTGCCTCGCCTTTGGCGATTGTCAATGATGCGCGATGCGCCGCTTACCGCATCTAGCGCGTAGAGGTTAAGCAAGTTATCGCTATAGATGATGATCCTACCGTCTGGCGACCATGCATGAAGCGTGAAGTAACCACCTTGATTGTCAATATCTAGAGCGATGCTGCGCCCTCGATTCAGGCCAAATTGATCACGAATGATGAGGCTGTGTTTCAGACCTACATCAGCGATGTATGCCACGTTTTGACCGTCTGGGCTCCATATGCCATCTTTCTCGCGCACGCCAGATGTCTGGGTGAGATTACGAACCGAGCCTTCCTTGGTCGGTACCGTGAAGACTTCGCCGCGGGCGGTCACAACAACCCGCTTGCCTGTGGCTGACAGGCGGGCTGATGTCATTTGGGAAGCCGCGTCTTTCCACTGTGGGCGTGCCTGAACCGATTGAGCATTAACGTGAATCGGAAGTTCGCGAATCGATCGAGTCTTTATGTTAAGTTCTTTCAAACGACCGCCTACCTCATAGACGACCGCGTCACCTATCAAACTGGCACTACGGACATCCCAGACTTTCTCCTGGGTGAGTTGTTTAACAGCCTTATCTGCTGCACGATAGATAAACAGATTCGAGGCGACATTGTCACGATCCGATATAAACACGATATCGTCGCCAGTCCAAAGCGGGTTCAAGTCGTTGGAGTTCTTATGCGGCACACGCTCCCAGGTATTGGCTACCGGATCGATGATCCAAATTGGTGGTGCGCTGCCTCCGCGATTCAAACGCCAGCCTGCTGCGTTGCTATATGCCAAACGGTATGGGCGATAAGCAAGACGTTTTCCATCTGCGGACCAACGCCCTTCAAAGGCCTGTGCCTCCATGACCTTCTTCTCAAAGCCGCCGTCAACTGACACTTCGTAGAGTTGATTGCTGCGACCGAGCGCGACTTCGCGCGGGCTGGCAAACAGAACGCGCTTACCGTCAGCGCTCCATCCTACAACGGTGTCAGTTCCGGGATGCCAGGTAAGGCGCTTCGGCTGACCACCATCGATGCCGATGACGTAGACGTCGGTGTTGCCGTCATAGCGCGCAGTGAACGCGATGGACTTACCATCAGGAGAGAATACAGGCCCTAGTTCGTCGGCGGGGTGAGTGGTAAGGCGCTGAGGATGCTTGCCGTTGCGATCGGCGACCCAGATGTCACCGGCGTACACAAATGCCAAGTGATTAGCAGAAATGGCGGGCTGCCGAATCAGCATTGTTTGAGAAGTCTGAGCAGCCGTGCACACTGATGTGAAGGGGATTAGTCCGACGCCTAAGATCATTGTCACCATGGCAAGGTGGGAAACAACTCGATTCACGCGAAATGCTCCATTTAGGATGCCCTTAAATGGCATCAACAAAGTAAACTGGTTATTGTCTAATACCTGACACAAAAACATCATAAGCAATGAATTCAGCGAAAGAGGGCCGGCATGCTCGAGAAAATTTATCTAGTTAAACACTTGTCGCTTAAGCAATTAGGGCTGATTGCGATCTGCGGTGCGATTGTTTCGGGGTGCAGCAGCAGTGATGATTTTGTTGCCTGTCAACAAGCGGTTTCGACCGGCTCAGTTGTGGTTGGTTCGGGGCTAGCGGGCGACCCTGCAATTCCTGAGCCTCAGTCTGGCTATAAACTCGGCAAGAAGCCGGTGACAGGGCTGAGCTACATGGCTGTGACAGCCAACCCGCTCGCTACCAAAGCTGGATGTGAGGTTTTGCGTGATGGTGGCAGCGCGATTGATGCAGCGGTCGCAGTTCAAATGGTACTCGGCTTGGTTGAACCCCAGTCATCGGGTCTCGGTGGCGGCGCCTTTATACTGCATTACGATGCCGCTAGCAAGAAAATACAGTCCTATGACGGGCGTGAGACCGCCCCAGCAGCAGCAACCGAAGACTACCTACGGTACGTTAGCGCAAATGACAAAACCAATCCGTTGCCAAAACTTTCGACGGCGTTTAGCAGTACGCGAGCAAGTGGCAGATCCATCGGCACACCAGGCGCCGTGAGGATGCTTGAAATGGCGCACAAGGATTACGGTAGACGATCATGGAGTGAATTATTTAATCCAGCCATTCAGCTAGCCAGCGATGGGTTTCAAATCAGTGGCCGGATGGCCGCTGCAATCGCAGGCGCTCGCGCGGATTTATTGAGGGATCCTGATGCAGTTGCCTACTTTCTCAATGCGGACCTCACACCGAAAGGTCTGGGGACCTTGATCAAGAACCCTGACTATGCTGCAACGTTAAGGGCGATTGCAAATGGCGGCGCTGATGCTTTTTATACCGGTCCAATTGCGCAATCGATTGTGGACAAAATTGGCGTGAGCATGGGAGGGGCAGGAAGTCCAGTGCCCATAACACCTGGCTTAACCACGATGCAAGATCTTGCCAATTACAAGGCCATTCGACGAGAACCTGTTTGCACGACATATCGCGACACTTGGGTATGCGGCATGGGCCCACCTTCCTCTGGTGGTATTGCCGTAGCACAAGCCCTTGGTATTTTAGAAAACTTCGACCTTTCGGCTCAGAAACCGACACAGATTGGCGATGAGGGTGCAAAGCCCTCAGTCACAGCGGTGCATTTAATCAGCGAAGCGCAGCGTCTCGCTTATGCGGATCGCAACCAATATGTCGCAGATACGGATTTTTTCCCGCTTCCCGCAAACGGTGTGTCAAGCCTGGTTGATAAGGCCTACCTGAAGGCGAGGGCGAGCCTTATCGCTATGAATAAGAGTATGGGGACTGCATCGCCGGGATCATTTCCATCAAAACCTTTGGGCAGTAGTGCTCAAGAGGGGAACGGAACAACGCATATAACCATCGTTGATCGAGCTGGTAACGTTGTATCTATGACCACAACCATCGAAAGTGGTATGGGTTCATTTCACTTCACCCGAGGTTTCTTGCTTAACAACCAGTTGACCGATTTTTCGTTCGACCCCGTTGATTCAACTGGAGCGGCGATTGCTAACAAAGTAGGACCCAACAAACGTCCTCGCAGTTCGATGGCACCAACCATTGTTTTTTCGAAGGCTGCAGATGGCTCAAAGGGTGACTTTCTTATGGCGACGGGCTCACCGGGTGGGGCCACGATTATCCAGTTCGTGACCAAGACTTTGATTGGGGTTATTGACTGGAAGCTCGATGCACAGCAAGCGACCTCAATGGTAAATTTTGGAGCGGCAAATAGTCCTACGACAGGTGTCGGCGGTGAGCATCCTTATATTGATAGCAGTAATAGCGGTTTGAATGATCCCCTACTCAATGGATTGCGCGCATTGGGACACACGGTATCTTTTGCTGCGCAGTCGAGCGGCGTATCCACAATTGTAAAAACCATGAGTCCTAGCCGAGGGTCGAATATTTATGTTGGAGGCGCTGATCCGCGCAGAGAAGGTATTGCCCTCGGCGACTCTCCGATTTAAGGTGCTGCTTTTTTGCTGGATGCAGGGTCAGTCCGAGGGAGGTTGGTGATTCCCCTTGTGTTTGAGCTAACCCTTCCTAGGCCTTAGTACAGATAAGAGCAGACCATCTGGGTAATCCAGACTTTTTGGCCACCCGCTGAAGATGACTTTTATATTATTTGTATTCATGTGGTGCCCAACAAGTCGCTTCAGCCGTCGAGTTGGATCCCGCGGCTTTGCGCTAGTCGGCTCCAACGGGCGACATCCTCGATGATGTAACGGCCAAACTGCTCGGGGCTCATCAGCATCGGTTCAACTGCTTCGACGGACAGCTTATCGCGTAGATCGGGTGCCTTGAGCACGGTCGCTAGCGTCTCGCTCAGCCGACGGACGATCTCGGGTGGGATACCTGCCGGACCGACCACGCCATACCACTGCACCGCGTTGAAGCCCGCGTAGCCGACCTCCTCCAAGGTTGGGACATCCGTGAGTGCTGAATGACGCCGTATGCCCGTAACAGCGAGAGGGCGTACGCGTCCGGTCCGGATATGAGGCAGTGCTGCGGCTAGCCCGGGCATCATTACCTGGGTCTGGCCAGCAATCAAATCAACGAAAGCAGGTGCAATGCCTCGATAAGCGATATGAGTTATAAAAAGTTTCGCCTCTTGTTTAAGAAGTTCCATTGATAGGTGCGTCAACGAGCCAGCGCCGGCAGAACCGTAGTTTGAGCGTCCAGGATTCTTGCGAATGTAGTCGATCAGCTCGCCTACAGTGGTCGCCGGCACCTTGTCATTGACCACTATCACGTTGGGCGTGCTACCGATCATGCCAATCGGGGTGAAACTGCGGACTGGATCGTAAGGCAGTTTGCGGGTTGCGGGAGCAGTGCCGTGGGTCGCAACATAGCCTTGCATAAGCGTGTAGCCGTCGGGAGTCGCGCGCACTGTATTCTGGGACGCAATCACGCCTCCTGCACCGCCCTGGTTCTCGACCACTATGCTCTGCCCGAGCACTTTCGCCCAACGTTCTGTCACCGTGCGACCTACCATGTCGCTGCCACCACCTGTAGCCACTGGAACGATGTATCGAATCGGCTTGCTGGGATAGCCTGTCTGGGACTGCACAGTAGGTGCCATGCTGATAAGCGCAGGCGTTGCCTGGAGAAAGATTCGTCTTTTCATGAGACATCCTTTCAGAGGAGTGGCTGGTCATCGTTGGCATCACGGCGTGCCCAAATTACAAGATGTTTAAAATCAATACGTTATTAAATGAAAATATTTTTCATCCCCAAGTTCGGGTGTTGGGTAAGACTTAACCAGGGGGTTGGTCGATGAAACTTCTTTGCTAATTCCTGGTACGGATTTATTATCGAGCATGATGAGACCATTGCTTTGTTCGCTTCCGTTTTTCAGGGGCTTTTGGGCAACAAGGTCGCGAGGCGATGCTGCGGCGCATGATTGCCTTGCTGATGATATGTGGCTATGGTTCTACCATCATGGAAAGTATGAACTAGCTGGAGTTGAATGATGGAGAAGCTGATGACGCGCTTTTTTCTATCCTTTTCGATGTGCTTTTTTCTTGGGATTTTCTGTTCGACAAGTTCAGCACAAAATTGTCCGAGCGCAAATCTGAAGTACTGGCAAGCCTTCCCACCAGGTGGTGAGTCCGATCTTTCAGCGCGCCACCAACAGACTGTTCTAAAAAAACGCTGTCCTTCGATCGATACCATTGTTCATTACAAGCCTGGCGCTGGAGGCGCGCTCATGTGGAGCACAATGAATAGCCTAGCGGGTGATGGACTGACCGTGGTGGGCATAAATCTGCCTCACACCGTTCTTCAACCCATGGAAGGATCTGTTCAATACAAGACAGAAGATATAACGCCAATATTCTGGTTTCATTACACGCCCGATGCGTTAATCGTGCCCGAGCAAAGTCCGATGAAATCTTTCGCAGACTTTGTTAAAACTGCACGTGGAAATCCCGGTAAGCTGAGTCTTGGTGGATCAGGTCTCAATTCGGCTAATCATGCAGCACACGAACGACTCAATCGCGATTTTTCACTTAAAACAACCTACGTACCATTTAAAGGCACTGGTGATTTGGCTACGTCAGTGATCGGTGCTCACATCGATGGTGTGATGTCTTACACGGCTTTCGCAGTGAATAATCGAGGAAAGGTCAGGGCGTTAGCTGTTGCCATGGAAAAAAGGCATCCTCTATTGCCCGACGTACCAACCTTTAAGGAATTGGGTGTTGATTGGGTGGACGGGGCGTTTCGGGGTGTTGGTGTGCCGAAGTCCACGCCGCTCGAAGCCCGGCGTCGTCTTGCTGAGCTGTGGGCAAGTCTTAATGCAGAGCCTGAAATGAAAGAGCTCGCAGCAAAAAGTGGGTTCGAGCTCGTCAATATTGGTCCCGAACAAATGGATGTTTTCATGCGTGATCGTATTCGCACCTATGCTGAAGTCGGCAAGCAGATGGGTTTGGGCAACAAGTAGGGGATAACTCGATGGATTCCTCATTGATGCAGCGAGTCGCTCATCCCATCCAGTTTTGTTTTGCCTATAAGCGCAAGCGTGATGCTTACACCGTTGATGAGTGTCTCCCACCATTTCGCAAGCCCTAATTCACCGCCAGCAGCCGCTGCATATTGCATAGAGCGACCCAAAAAAACAAAATTTGCCCCCATTGCATAGGCTTTAACGACGTCTTCGCCACTGCGAATACCACTGTCATAAAAAAGAGGATAGTCAGGGCCCATCGCATCTCTTATAGCGCGGAGTTGTTGTATCGGTGGGGGTAGCGCATCAAGCTGGCGTCCACCATGACCTGAGACCTGAATGCCGTCGACTCCTTCTTTTGCGAGGCGCAAAGCGTCCTCTACTGAGGTAACACCTTTTGCGATCAGCTTTCCTTGCCACCGCTCACGGATTTGTTTCAGCGTGGTCCAGTCTGCTTTGCCGCGACTCTCGGTACGGTCGAAGTGAAAACCTTCTGCTTGGAAATTTGCCATTTTCGGCATGCCATGAATGACTTGACCCAAGGACCAGCGCGGGTGAGTCACAAAGTCCAGCAATTGCCTTGGGCCAACGCGAAAAGGAATGGTGAAACCATTACGCTGATCAAGCGGTCGATGAGCAACTTCAGGCACATCAAGGGTAAGTACCAAACATCGGTAATCAGCTCGTTTCGCTCGTTCTAGTAACTTGAATGTTTGAGTACCGTCACCACTAAAGTACAGCTGAAACCAAGCCTGTCCTTCAGACCATTCAATGTACTGTTCAAGTGTTGATGAAGCAATGGTCGATATGCCAAGAGGTGTTTTGTATTTCGCCGAAAGCCTCGCAAGTGCGCGATCAGTGTTTGGTGCTGCGAGGTTGCACATGGCCATCGGGCTGACCCCGAAAGGCGCGAGGCATTTTTTACCGAAAACTGTAACTGAAAGATCACGATTAGCAACATCGACCAAGACGCGCTGCCGTAGCCGA
Source organism: Burkholderiaceae bacterium (assembly GCA_900299025.1). Classification (GTDB taxonomy): domain Bacteria; phylum Pseudomonadota; class Gammaproteobacteria; order Burkholderiales; family Burkholderiaceae_E; genus UBA3064. The sequence goes on along the minus strand of OMIE01000113.1, from coordinate 1,843 downwards.
ACATTTGCGATTGCAGCAAGGTTTAGATCTTCGCCCCAACCAATTCCAGCCGAGCCATCGATATAATCAAAGACCATGCGTGGCAGCCGTCGCTTCGCTATGGCTCGGACCTCTTCGTAGGGCGATATTCGATTTGAAGACATGCAAAAGCTAACTACGCAGCAGAGGATCGTACGGAACCTTGATAGCGTTATAAGAGTTGTTGGCTGTTAGCATCGATATCCTTGACGAATAAGGCACATTATTTTGCCAATCCAGATTTAATCAAGAGTGGTTTGACGCTGTTGAAGTATTGCTCGGCATAGCCGCGATACTCCGATGGACTTCTTCGCCACGGAACCTGTATGAAGCGATCAAGCAGGTTTTGTAGGCTTGGGTCCTCAAGTACCTGGCTGAATGCATCGTAAAGGCTTTGAACGATGGGAGCAGGTAAATCTTTCGGGCCAACCAAGCCGTAAGGGCTGTGAGCAATTGCGTTGATACCGCGCTCTCTTAACGTCGGCACCTGAGCGTACTTTGGAATTCTTTGCTCCGTCGCCATCGCGAGAATTCTGAATTGTCCTGCGTCTACAAGTGGTGCCCACTGGGCAGCGTCAGCGAGAAAGTCGATGTGTCCGCCCAAGAGCGCTTGAGTCCACTCTGCTCCCCCTTTGTAGGGCACATGAGTAAACTTTGCTCCGGTTGCCTGATCGATCTCAATCATAAATAGATTGCCACTACCACCGACACCGCTTGTGCCATAGGTGTACTTCTCAGGCTCTTTCCTACCGGCAGCGATTAAGTCTTCAATGGTCTTCCATGGCGAGTCAGTTCGAACGACAATGCCCATGGTGTAAGACGAAAGACCGCAGATGTAGGTGAAGTCGCGTAATGGATGCCAGGGTACTTGTTGGTAATGAGGGTAGCGAAGGCTATTGATGCTCATGCACGCCAAATGATGCCCATCTGGTTTTGCTTGAAGCAATTGAGCTGGCGCTAAAGTACCTGCTGCACCGGCTTTGATCTCGATGAGTATGCTTTGACCGAGCAATTTGCTTACTCGTTCGCCCATAAAACGAAGCTGGAGATCGGTCACGCCACCTGCGGCAAAGGGGTTGTAAATCACGATTGGCTTTTCCGGGCGCCACCGCGCCTGAGCATTAGTTGAAACATTGGCTGCTGCCAAGGAACTACCGATCATTTTTATTGCGTTTCGACGAGACAAATCAAAATGTCTGTTTGTAAATGGAACTATCATGACTGTCTCCTTCATTAACGATCGATCATCACCCAAGCCACTTGCTCATTAGTACCTTGCTGACAGGGAAATGATTTGGTGATTGTTATAACATGTTGAGCTTGTTAAGTTGTTGTACACCATCTTTAAAAGGTCGATAGCGATTTGCTTATAAATATTAAGATCGTAATATCACTTATATTTTAATCAAATAACTTTCGAAGATTCCCACATGGACCGTGGCTGGGTCTGCTGCGTCTGGCCAGAGCGCTTGCGCTTGAAAACCAACATCGTACGTTGGTTCATCGTCTGCACTGAGCCCATGTGCATGAGCATCAGGAAATGGATAGGGCGGTGAAATGCCGACGACCACTCCGCACTTTCCTCGCACGTAGCCAGGTGCTCGGACATGCCCCGAGACGTATTCAAGGCGAACCATGACCTTATCACCAATTTGAAACCTTTCTCGATCTTCCGCATTTACTCGTCCCGGGCCGATGGTGAGCGCAAGAGGAAAGTGTCCCTTGGCACGTTGCTCAAGTTCTTTTTTTGAGAATAAACCCTTTTCTACACAAAGTGTCGCAAGACCAGTTAGCGATCGCTCGTAATAACTTGCAGCAAGGTAAT
>OMIE01000112.1 GCA_900299025.1 Burkholderiaceae bacterium | reverse complement strand
AGCACCTTTTCATCTAGCCAGCGGCTGAAATCTTCTCGCGTGGTGGTACGCATGCTGTGTCGCCCTCAAATTAAATTGCTTCTTGAGGGGACTTACGGCGATGATTGCAAAAGCGTTTACTCAAGAGTAAGGAGCTCGCTCATGTGTCGTTGGATTGCCTACGCTGGCCCAGAAATTTATCACGAGGACCTGCTCTTTCACCAGGAATACTCGATCGCCTCGCAAAGCCTTGCGGCAAGGGAGTCTGTTTTCACAACCAATGGCGATGGTTTTGGCGTTGCTTGGTACGGGAATCGGACTGCGCCTGGCTTGTTTAAGGACATCCTGCCCGCTTGGAATGACAGCAATTTGCGCTCGATCGCGGCGCAAATCCAAACACGACTGTTTTTTGCTCACGTACGCGCGAGCACCGGCACGGCTGTGACCCGTACCAACTGCCACCCGTTCACCTACAAACAATGGGCATTCATGCACAACGGGAAGATCGGCAACTGGTCCGATTGCCGCAAGTCGGTGGAACAAATGATTGCCCCTGAGTTTTACAGCTCGCGCCAAGGCACCACGGACAGTGAAGCCATGTTCTTGCTAGCTTTGAGTTTGGGTTTGCGCGAAGACCCTAGCCACGCACTCATGGCAATGCTCGCGCGCGTTTGTGAGGTGATGGAAGAACAGCGAGCAAGCGAACCCTTGCGGGTCTCACTTGCGGTCACCGATGGCTCATCGATTTGGGCCTTGCGTTGCTCAAGCGACAATCAGTCGCCAAGCTTGTACTACGGAAAGCCCCATACGCGCGCTCATTCAGCCAGCGAGCAATACCTTGGCGTAATCGCATCAGAGCCTCTCGACTCCGATGCCAGCCACTGGCTTAAAGTCGAAGAAGGCGTAGGCATTCATTGGTCAAAGCATGAATTGACCGAGTTTCGAGTCAAGGTCTAGGGCACTAAATCACATGGCGCTTTAGCGCACGAAAGTGCTGTGATTGACGCTAGTCAATTGAGCATCAAATGCATGATGTCAGACCATGACACCATGCCAACGATTTTGCCGTCCTCTTCCACTGGCAAGTGGTGGAAACCATGAGCAGCCATCACGCGCATCGACTCCATGATGGTCGCCTCTGGCGAAATCGTCGACACATGCCTGGACATGATGTCTTCGACCTTGGTCGCCTGGTCATCAAGGCCGTTGGCGAGAACTTTCTTGGAGTAGTCACTGGCAGAAATAATCCCAACCAAGCGTTCAGCCTGATAGACCAGCAGCGAATGGATGTGTTTATCTTCCATGAGCACCATGGCATCTTTGACAGTCACATCGGGTTTAACGGTGATCAAACCTACAGGTTTGGATTCAATCAATTCACGTACGGTTTCCAAAATAGACTCCTGCAAGAATTTCGATAGTTTTGATGTTATCAGGCAGCTCGAGGGAAACGAAGCACTCAGAGACGCCGTTCATAACCCAATTGATATTGCCGCTGACCATAGGCTCTGGTTGCCAAATAATCCCCCGAGGAAAAGCCATTGAGCGAAAGGCGATCAGCAGCGCTCAGATTACTGACCGACAACCGCAATGAAGACGCTCGATCGATACGCCACAGTCCATAAGCATCAAAGCTTGTCACTCGACCGGTTTGCGAAAACTGTAGTGCAGACTGTGTGGTGCGGTAAGCAGGATTTACCGTGTACTGAAATCCATAGCTAAGCGGCAATCCAGCAAGCCTGTGGTCCATACCTAACAAGGCTGACCAAGGCTGTTGACCGTCAAGTCTATTGTCTGGCCCGGGAATTCCTCGTACGTCGGAGCGATAGTAATTCAGGGCAGCCCGCAATTGAATTGGCAATCTTGGATTAGCAATACCAGGCAATAGTTCACCGACCGCGCCTTTGACTTCGAGTTCCAAACCGTAGCTGTTTGCCTGGGCAATATTCTCTGGCATCGAGACGAAGCGGGGTACCGGAGACCAATCAACAGTCCGTAAACGGGTGAGATTGCGCACTAATTGGTCTACCTGCCGATAAAAGCCCCCCACACTGATCACGCCCCCAGAGGGCAAATAGCGTTCGAGCGCAAGATCAAGGCCTGAAGCAAGTTCGGGTCTCAAGGATGGGTTGCCCACGCGATCGGGAGAAGTCTCGATATTGGCGCGATTCAAATCAGAAAATAGATTGCTGACCGTTGGGCGCGGAATAATTTGCCATGGCTCAGGCGCTTTATAACTTCTTGAAAGGCTCAGGCGCAACATATCTTTGCCCTTGCTATCCAACTTCCGTTGGACATGCCATACGGGGGTTGTGACCGAGCTCGTCGAGCCTTGGCCGAGCCCCACGCCTTCGGCACGCAGGCTGATGCGCTCGTGGCGCATCCCAATATAAGTTGTCCACTGTGCATCGATCTCCCATTCATCCTGCACAAAAAGCGCCTGACGACTGATACGTGCATCGAATGGAAAACCTTCAAAATCCAAAAGCTGGGGCAGTCCGTTAACGGTAACGGTGCGAAACTCGTGACGCTCTCGCCACTCAAGATCCCAACCGAGGCTCGCGGCATGCGACTCGCCTAAACCGAAGGCGAGTCTTGCGCCCTGGGTCAGATTGCGATCCTTATTGCCCCCAAATGCACGCCTGCCGTAGCTGTTGCTGCCATCAAAATCACCTTCGGATTGTCTTGCGCTAGCACGCAACTCGAGTTTGCGGTCATCGCCCAGACGCCTTTCCCAGCGCAACTGGGCATTGGCGTTGGTCCATCCACCCGCGAACCGTTGATCTGGCTCGAGGTAGGCGGCAAGCGGGCTTCCGGATGCGGCGCCAAGTCCCATCCCATCGGGATTACCTGCAAAAACCGGCTGGTTGAGATAGGCAAGTGAATTGTTCCACTGGCCGCGCTGGAAAAACCCTTGTGCGGAAAACTCCTGTTCGCTACCAGGTCGCCATCGAAGCTGGGGCGAAAGATTCACACCGTGGCCCCAAACCTGCTGACTACCTTGTTGAAGACTGCTGGCACCAACACCAAGTTGCTCAAGCGAGGGCTCTTCGATAAGTCCGCGTTCGAGCAAAGTCCTGTTAAGCCCTCGCCACTGAAAAAATGAGATCGGAAGGTTATAAGACCAATCCCCGATTCGTTCACCCTGCGCGTAGCTAAATCCGATCGTAGGGCGAACAGCACGGTAGGATAAACCAGCACGCAGTTGCCGCTGCAAACTACGCGGTGCCTGCTTCAAAATGATGTTGATACTGCCTGCCACTGCCTGAGCACTTTGATCGGCCGTCGGTGCTCGACTTATTTCGATACGTTCAATCTGGGCTGGATCGAGCTGGTCATACTGAAATCCTGGCGGAGCAGGTTCGCCATTCAAAAGAATTAGGGTGTAACCCGACCCCAACCCCCTCATCCTTGGCGCGCCACCTTGCACACTCACACCCGGCAAGCGCTTTAAAACATCCAGAACATTGGTGTCACCGAAGCGATCAAGTTCTTCGCGGCCATAGATTTGCTTGGCCACCGAGGATTGTCGCCGCAAATCAGCGTCGGACTGCGGCTTGGCTATGACTTCAACCCGTGGCGCTCGGACGTTCGGGCGGTCAGCACCACCCGCACCGGTATCTGCTTCCTGTGCGTTGGCCATGGGCGCCGCCACAAGCAGTGGCAGCAACGAATACCGCGCGATGAGCTCCCATGAATACCGAATGAAGCGCTGGCCTGCTATACCCCGAGGATTATTTGTGAAACCGATCAGTCGATTAATAGCCAAAGCATCACCAAAAAACTCAAGAACATTAAAAGAATCTGGCCCACATAGCGCCAGAAATCAAGTTCACGCTGCATCGCTTCAAGATCCTCGGGCGCCCATGATTCACGAACACCCTTGGGTAGCGTCGACTGGCCAAGCAGCAGCATAAACCCGGCCAGCAAGGTGAAGTAAATAAATAGAACGATTGAGGTTGTGCCCATAAACGATGTCGTGCCCGAAAAAACAACGAGGGATTAGGCTTACACTTTCCTGCCAAGTGTACCAAGACCATCCCTATGGAATCTCCTTCGCCTTTTCAAGCCCAAGGCATCGCCGATGCATGGGCCGATTTGCAGGCTCAGGCAAGTATGGGTCAACCCCTTGAAGCTGATGCCAACCGACTCGCCTTTGCAGATCCAGAATTTTTGTTGCGACGCGAAACCCGCGGTATTCGTTTTCAACTCGAAATGCTCAAACCGGACCTCGCGCAACGCGAATTGGGTATCGAGAGTACGGTGGTCGTCTTTGGCAGCGCGCGCGTTCTTGCCCCTGAGAAGGCTCAAGCAGCGGTAGCTGAGGCTGAAATGCAAGCTGATGAAAAGCTGCTGAGTCAGGCCAGGAAAAGACTTCAACTTGCCAGTTACTACGATCAAGCCAGAGCATTTGCCCGCACGGTTGCCCGTTATACAGCCCATCAAAGCGATCCAGAAAAGCGATTATTCATTTGTACAGGTGGCGGCCCGGGAATAATGGAAGCAGCAAACCGAGGCGCGTATGACGAAGGGGCACTTAACGTCGGCTTAAACATTGCACTACCTCACGAGCAAGAGCCAAATCCCTACATTACTGCGCAGCTATGCTTTAAATTCCATTACTTTGCACTGCGAAAAATGCATTTTATGATGCGTGCAAAAGCGCTCGTTGCGTTTCCTGGTGGTTTTGGCACGCTTGATGAAATGTTTGAAATGCTCACACTCGTGCAATGCCGTAAAGCCAAGCCTGTACCTATTATTCTTTACGGCAGTGAGTTTTGGCATTCGCTCATTAACTTCAGCATGCTTGCAGATTTAGGAACAATCAGTGAGCAAGACCTCGCCTTATTGCGATTTGTAGACAGCCCGCAAGAGGCCTGGAATGTTATATCTGCGTTTTATAATTTATAGCTTTCATCGATGCGATCGATCTGCCGGCAAAGTGCATCAAACATGTCCCGCCCTGCCCCATAGCTTTGGTCAAGTTGAAGCGCATCTGCACTGCATCGGCTAGCCACTCGGTCGCTAATCGGTATGGGTTCGCCGAGCGGTGACATGGCGCATTGAACTTCACAAGCTCTTTGCATGGTCCACAAAATCGCAAAGGCCTGGGCAAGGCTCAGTCCCCAAGACAAAAGCCCGTGGTTACGCAAGACGACAGCCTGCCGATCACCGATTTGCCTGAGTAAACGCTCTCCCTCTTCGGGATAAAGCGTGACACCTTCAAAATCATGATAGGCGACTCGTTGGTAAAGCTGCGCACCATAGAAATTATGCTGATCAATGCCACGCGCCGATGAAGCCACTGCAACACCTGCCGTGGTGTGTGTATGCATCACACAATGAGCCTGTGGCAAGCCTTGATGGAGCGCTCGATGCAATACCATGCCGGCAGGATTCGGCTTGTAACGGGAAGCATCAATGACACGTCCCGTCTCGTCGACACGCAGCAGGTTACTTGCGCAGACTTCGGTGTAATGAAGGCCAAAGGGATTAATTAGGAATTGGAGCGATCCTCCTGTTACTGAGTCAGGCAGACGAATCGTTATATGGTTATAAATCATCTCGGTCCAATTCAGCATAGCAAAGATGCGATAGCAGGCGGCCAATTCGAGTCGAGCTGCCCACTCATCGGGGTGAAAAATACTTGAGCCCGAGATAGTTGGCTCGATAGATTTAATTTTCATGATGAATACCCTGGGCCTTCAGCGGGCTCAACTCAAGTGCATGCTTCTCGAGTGCATGCAACATTATTTCAAGCTCGTCTTTGGTCGGTGCATTAGGTGATTCGCGAAATGAGAGTGGACGCATGCGATTTGAACGATCGAGAAAATACGCATGACAATCGCCTAAGTCGTGTAAATCCTTCAGAACGAACAACCGCCCCATCGGTTGTTCTGCCTTAACGAAATGAAACCGCAAAGGGTGATGGGCTTCGATGAAAAGCGCGTTCGAGAAGATGCCCCTAATGTCCCAGAACTCGAACAAAAGGCTTTTCGCTTCGTAGAACTGAAACTTGAATTTTTCTTCGATGTCCTTTTTCAAAAACAAACCTGGACCAACGCGGAATGTTGGATGGTGGCCGTCCTTTAACGATTGCTCGATCGCCATGAGAACAATTGCCGATATAAAAATATCAATCTTTCGTGCAAGTGTTTGTATTTCTAAATCTTGACTCATTGCCATCAGGTCTCCCAAACAAACATCACAGCGAGCGCTATCAGGAGCGCAATCATAAGGCGCATCGCCTCGGAGCAAAACATGGAAAATCTTGTTCAGCTTCGTGTCAGTACGATTCGGTAAAATTGCGGCCATGAATACCGCCTACCGCACCCCGCTTCCCGGTACTGCGCTCGATTACTTCGACGCCCGTGCTGCCGTCAACGCCATTGCCCCCAATGCATGGGATGAACTGCCCTATACCTCCAGGGTATTGGCAGAAAACCTAGTTCGCCGATGCGATCCGGATAGCCTTGAGGATTCGCTGCGACAGTTGATTGAGCGCAAGCGCGAACGTGACTTTCCCTGGTATCCGGCGCGTGTCGTGTGTCATGACATCCTTGGACAAACCGCTTTGGTCGATCTTGCAGGCCTGCGCGATGCGATTGCGGATCAGGGCGGTGACCCGGCTAAGGTCAACCCTGTGGTGCCGGTTCAATTGATCGTTGACCATTCCTTAGCCGTGGAATGCGGTGGCGATGATCCACAGGCCTTCGAAAAGAACCGCGCCATCGAAGATCGCCGAAACGAAGATCGCTTTCACTTCATCGATTGGACGCGGCTCGCTTTTGAAAATGTCGATGTCATTCCACCCGGCAACGGCATCATGCATCAAATAAACCTGGAGAAGATGTCACCCGTCATCCAAGTACAGGCTGGCGTGGCCTTCCCGGATACCTGCGTGGGTACGGACAGCCACACCCCCCATGTGGATGCACTTGGGGTCATCGCCATTGGCGTCGGTGGTCTTGAAGCCGAAAATGTCATGTTGGGCAGGGCTTCGTGGATGAGGCTACCCGATATTGTCGGGGTGACATTAAGCGGCAAGCCCGCGGCTGGCATCATGGCTACCGATATCGTCCTGGCACTCACCGAATTCTTGCGAAAGCAAAAGGTCGTGGGCGCTTATTTGGAGTTTCACGGCGAAGGTGCAGCCGCACTTTCACTGGGCGATCGTGCCACGATCTCCAATATGGCTCCTGAATACGGTGCAACAGCGGCCATGTTCTTTATCGATCAACAAACCATCGACTACTTAAAGCTCACAGGACGTGACGACGAACAGGTCAAGCTGGTTGAGACCTATGCCCGCACCGCTGGTCTTTGGGCAGACTGTCTGGTAGGTGCTCAATACGAACGCAGCTTGGCATTTGACCTCTCGAGTGTAGTGCGCAATTTGGCAGGGCCTTCCAACCCGCATGCCCGTGTTGCCACCGCAGAATTGTCCTCCAAAGGAATCGCCGCCCCCTGGCAATCTACACCTGGTCAAATGCCCGATGGTGCGGTCATCATCGCGGCGATCACAAGTTGTACCAACACGAGTAACCCCCGCAATGTGATTGCCGCCGGACTACTTGCCCGCAATGCCAACAGGCTTGGCCTTAGCCGCAAGCCCTGGGTGAAGTCTTCGCTAGCACCAGGATCGCGGGTGGGTGCCGAATATCTGCGCGAATCGGGGCTACTACCAGAGCTCGAGAAACTTGGCTTTGGCGTCGTGGCTTTCGCTTGCACGACTTGTAATGGCATGTCCGGTGCGCTTGATCCCGCGATACAACAAGAGATCATCGAGCGAGATCTCTATGCAACCGCCGTGCTCTCGGGGAACCGAAATTTTGACGGTCGCATCCACCCCTACGCTAAACAGGCGTTCTTGGCGTCCCCGCCCCTTGTAGTGGCCTATGCCCTTGCAGGTACGATCCGATTTGACATTGAAAAAGACGTGTTCACGGTCGTCGATGGCAGAGAAATCCGACTCAAAGATCTATGGCCAAGCGATGAGGAGATCGATGCGGTGATGCGCAGCTCGGTAAAGCCTGAGCAATTTCGCAAAGTCTATGGGGAAATGTTTGCGATTCGCGAGGATAAGGGCCAACGTGTCGCACCACTCTACGACTGGCGCCCCCAGTCAACCTACATTCGACGTCCGCCTTACTGGGAGGGCGCACTGGCTGGAGAGCGACGCTTAAAAGGACTGCGACCCCTTGCGGTTTTAGGCGATAACATCACGACCGATCACCTCTCGCCCTCAAACGCCATTCTCCCTGATAGTGCTGCTGGTGAGTATTTGAAGAAAATGGGTCTGCCCGAGGAGGATTACAACTCCTACGCCACCCATCGCGGTGATCACCTCACTGCACAACGTGCCACGTTCGCCAACCCCACACTGATCAACGAAATGGCCATCGTCGAGGGTCAGGTAAAGAAGGGATCGCTAGCGAGGGTCGAACCCGAAGGCAAACTGATGCGCATGTGGGAGGCGATCGAAACCTATATGAACCGGCGTCAGCCACTGATCATCATTGCCGGTGCCGACTACGGTCAGGGTTCTTCGCGCGATTGGGCCGCCAAAGGCGTACGCCTGGCAGGCGTGGAGGCCATCGTTGCCGAGGGCTTTGAGCGCATCCACCGCACCAACCTGATTGGGATGGGGGTCTTACCCCTCGAATTCAAGGCAGGCACCTCCAGACTCACGCTCGGGATCGACGGTACCGAAACCTTTGATGTCATCGGCGAGCGCGAGCCTCGTGCCACACTCAGGCTGCTGATACATCGCCGTCATGGTGAATCGATCGAAGTGCCCGTAACCTGTCGGCTCGATACCGCCGAAGAAGTGTCGATTTACGATGCGGGCGGTGTCTTACAGCGATTCGCCCAGGACTTCCTTGAAGCAGACAAAACCGCTTGAACCATTTATGACCTGAATCTAGCTCACAAGGATTGCCATGCCCAGTAAACCCCAAATAAGCATCCCGGCCACCTACATGCGCGGTGGCACGAGCAAGGGCGTGTTTTTTCGCCTGGAGGATTTGCCGGCAGCGGCCCAAGTTCCGGGCGAAGCGAGAGATAAGTTGCTTTTGCGGGTGATTGGAAGCCCGGACCCCTATGGTAAGCAAATCGACGGGATGGGCGGGGCAACATCGAGCACCAGTAAGACGGTGATTCTATCGAAAAGCGCGCGTGTTGATCACGATGTTGACTATCTCTTTGGCCAAGTCTCGATTGATGCAGCCTTTGTCGATTGGAGCGGAAACTGCGGCAATCTTTCGGCTGCAGTCGGCCCCTTTGCCGTGAGCAATGGTTTGGTCGACCCTGCTCGCGTCCCTCATGACGGTATCGCAGTTATTCGGATTTGGCAGGCCAATATTGGCAAGACCATCGTGTCGCATGTCCCGATTAACGGGGGACAGGTGCAAGAAACAGGCGACTTTGAGCTCGATGGCGTCACTTTTCCGGCAGCCGAGGTTCAACTTGAGTTCATGGATCCAGCGGCTGAAGAAGAAGGTGCGGCCGGCGCCATGTTTCCAACGGGGCAACTTGTCGATGAACTTGAGGTACCTGGCCTGGGTAGCCTCAAAGCCACGATGATTAACGCTGGCATTCCAACGATCTTTATCAATGCCGAATCGATTGGCATGACTGGCACCGAGTTACAAGAGGCTATCAATAGCGACCCCAGCACGCTTGCGATGTTTGAAAGCATCCGCGCTTACGGGGCGCTTCGCATGGGCCTGATTAAGCATGTGAGCGAGGCGGCCAAACGACAACACACCCCCAAAGTCGCATTTGTCGCAGCGCCAAAATCTTATGTCGCCTCAAGCGGCAAGCCCGTCAATGCCGCAGACATTGACCTACTCGTTCGTGCCTTGTCCATGGGCAAATTGCATCACGCGATGATGGGAACCGCAGCGGTTGCCATCGGCACAGCCGCCGCCATTCCTGGCACCTTGGTCAATCTCGCTGCAGGTGGCGGCATGCGCCAGGCAGTTCGATTCGGTCACCCCTCGGGCAGCTTACGCGTGGGGGCAGAAGCGACCCAGATCGGCAACGACTGGGTCGTGAAAAAGGCGATTATGAGTCGCAGCGCCCGCGTGCTGATGGAGGGTGTTGTACGCATTCCGGGCGATACCTTCTAACATAAGTTTCTGAATCCGAGAGCCCCTGTGCCCCAACTGGCTGAGTGAGGATAATCGATGGATGATTCAATCTTTGACGGCCTCGATCAGATTACCGTGCTCAAGGGTGTTTTGCTCGCCGAGCAGGGGCGTGTGTT
>OMIE01000111.1 GCA_900299025.1 Burkholderiaceae bacterium | reverse complement strand
AGCGACAATGTTCGTTGTAAAAATAACTTGCGACCGCTAAGTCAACCATGTCAAGATAGCGTAATAAGGCTAGACCACCCAGTAAACATACCGTTATAAATGACCATATTTTATGCATGGCCAGCCAATGCCTAAGCTTCATCGTACCCTTTGCTTCATCATCGAGCATTGTTCGTCTGCAAGCTTCAGCCTATCGGCAGGATTCGGGCAACACCAACCAGACTTCAGTGCGGCCACTTAAGCGCTGTCGCTCCACTTTGGCAATGGCATTTTGCCGATGAGATTCTTCGACCTCAGCTTCTCGTCTTAATTGCCATAGGCAAGTGATGCTATCGGGATTTCTTTGAGAAGCATCAAGTGATGCCTGATCTGCATAGCGCATCGCATAGTGATTGGGCTTGCTGTTGGGAGACACTTGATAGACGAGTTGGTCCTCACCAAACTGATACAAAATCCGTGCGGCAGTATCGCGATCTTTTACCCCCCACGCTATGTCAGGCGGTTTTCTAAGCTCCACAAGATGCTGTCCGAAGGTATCCCAGCCTCGTTGACGATGAAAAGGATCTAATCGATCGATCCAAACCACTGCATCGGGCCGGATGAACTTTAGTCCCTGAGCGCCAAAAGCAATGAGTAAGCTTATGAGTAAATTACTAATGGCCCAGACAAAAAGTACGCTCATCGAATTGCGACCAGCTTCGACATCGGCTTCGATATCGTTAGCGTTTAGGTATCGCGCAAGCAGGGCAAGTCCAAGGGTAAAAGTTGCAGGTAGCGCCCAGTTTGCATAAGCATGGCTAAGCGAAGCCTGCATCACGAAAATACCCAGTATCGGCAGTGAGCTCGCAAGCAACCAGCGCTGCATGGGCGTCCATGCCACCTTCTGTCTAAGGATGAGCATCAAGCCAACACCCAGCCCAAGCCATTGCGCTAATAAAAATTCCATACCTTGGAGCGCATGCATACCTAAAGAAGCTAAGCGATCAGACGTTTGCAAATGTTTGGTATCTGATGCTTGTAAATCCGTCAGGTGTTAAAGCGTCCTGCCGGGATGCTCCATCAGCCACAAGAGATGGGGCGAAATGATCAACACGAAAACCGAAAGCGCGAGCAGTACACCAGCGAGGTGGTCGCGCGATCTGTACCCCAAGATAGCCAAGTGGATCGCAAGACCGAGCCAAAAGAAGAGCATGAAGTGCTTACAAAGTGTCCCGAGGCCAATCACTACGCCCAATAAAGTCCAGTACCTGAGCGCAATCCTTGGGCTGCTCGCCTGAAGGGCCTCCCATGCAATCAGCAAGCTAAGAAGCCAGCAGAGCAAAAGGAGCGCATCAGTCGTAAAGAACCATTGAGCAAAGCCGATGAGAGGGATTGACCCTAGGATAAGCGTGGCCACCCACGACTTGGTCGATGACAATCCGCCTCGCATAAGAAGCTTAAAGGAGACCGCCAGGCTCAAGCCATAGCAGACCTGAGCTAGTAAGCGGAGCTGACTTGCCTGCGGATCAACAAATGTCCAAAGTCTGATTGCTGCTGCGATGCCTGGAGGCTTTGAAAAATAGCCCCAAGCCAAGTCCTTTGACCATGCTAGATATTGGAGCTCATCGGTCGTGTAGGGAAGCGCGTAGAGATGAAGTGCAAGACCATGCGCAGCCAATCCCAGGCCGACGACCCAGGCAAACCAGGTAAGTCGGCTTTGGCCTGTCGTCAAAGCGTGGATGTTCGAGCGAGAGCTCATCGTGACTGAATGCTTCAATAAGTTGATGACGGCATCATGACTTTCTCATTGCAGCATCGTCACGAATCTGTCGACAACTCGTCACATCAAAGGATTTAAATGAAACCATGGGTCGAAAGTCTTTAACTTTTGTCATCGCTTTAGCCACAGCCCTGATAGCGCTAGGCCTGTTGCCAGGCGCACGCTCGCCCGAGCTTATGGTAGATATTCAAGCCTTCACAAGGCTTGTCGACGATGACCTATGGAAATCGCTCAATGTATTCGGCCACTTCCTCGGCGCGGCCTCCATCCTACTATTAATCACGCGCAAGATGCTTATCGTATGGGCCTTAGTCTTATCGTCGCTTCTCGGCGGATGCTTCTCTCGCGCGCTCAAATTGACACTTGATGTACCTAGGCCGGCAGCCCTCATGCACGAAGACTTATTCATCATAGGCGAGAAGCTGACCCATGGCTCGATGCCGTCTGGACACAGCATGACGATTGCCATTGTTTTTGGATTGTTCCTCGGTTTATATCACCGATTCAATCCTAAGGCTCAGCGACTCGGCTTACCGCTTGCCGCCCTGGTCGCTCTCGTCTGCCTTGCTCGGGTAGCCAGTGGTGCCCACTGGCCGGCCGATGTTCTCATGGGTGCAGGACTCGGCATATTGATCGGATGCGTGAGTGCCTTGATAATCCTGCGCTGGGAATCTTCTTTGCCTCGGTACGAGGCTTTGAATGACGGTTGCCGACTCCTCATTGCCTCAGCGCTCGTCTTAGTTCCATTGCCACCATCTTGCAGTCTTGAAGCTTCGGTTGCGCTTGGCTTAAGCCTTGCGACATGGCATTTTCTTAAGAAAAATCGCATTGCTCGCCCATGGTCCTCGAATCTGAAATCAACCAGACAACACTAGCAGGGCTTCTCTCGGTTGTTGTTCCTTTTTATAACGAAGAGGCCATCGCCTTTGAGGCTTGCCAGGAGCTAATTACTGCATTACAAAAAGCAGCTATCGATTGGGAGCTCATTCTTGTTGATGATGGCAGCACAGACCAAACCCTGATTGAGCTTTCCAAGGCTATCAGAGGTGTTCCGCAAGCTCGGATCTTGCAACTAAGCAAAAACTTCAAGCAGACTGCGGCAATTCAGGCCGGGGTGGATGCGTCAAAGGGTGAGTTCATTGCAACGCTTGATGGCGATATGCAGAACGATCCAAAAGACATCGACCGAATGCTTTCCATCCTGCGTGAGCAGGATCTCGATCTCGTTGCAGGCTGGCGCGAGCAAAGGATGGATCCGTTTCTTACCAGAAAGCTACCGTCGCGACTTGCCAATTGGTTTATCAGTATCACGACAGGACTTCGATCAGCGGATTTAGGCTGTGGTATAAAAGTCTATCGCACCTCGGTTCTCAGGCAGATTAGACTGATTGGCGAAATGCACCGCCTTGTGCCGATCTGGTTAGCAACCGTAACGAGCCCTGAGCGATTGCGCTATGTCGTGGTGAACCATAGGCCTAGGACAGCAGGCTATTCGAAGTATGGCATTTCTAGAACCTATCGCGTCCTCATCGACCTGCTGACCGTGATTTTCTTTCTTAGATTTGCTGGTCGGCCTGCACACTTCTTTGGGGCGCTTGGCCTACCGATGCTTGTGACTGGTAGCGGCATATTGTTATGGCTTGGATTGCTGAAAATATTTCTTGCCGAGTCAATCGGTACAAGGCCATTGCTCATGCTGGGGGTTTTGCTGATCCTGTCTGGCATCCATTTGATCTGCACAGGCGTACTGGCCGAATTTCTGGTGCGACATCAATCATCGCCATCGGTGATGCGCACTTATGCGATTCGGCGAGTGATCGAGGGCGGTGAATAAGCCCATCAATCTCAGGATCGCCGTACTTACATGCGCATGCGTATTGTTCAGCATGCTTGGGATGGGCACGACGCCTTTGTTTGATGTCGACGAGGGCGCCTTCTCTGAAGCGACCCGAGAAATGCTTGAAAGCGGCGATTTCGGCTTCACCTTCCTAAATGGCAAGCCACGTTTCGACAAGCCAATACTCGTTTATTGGCTACAAGCGTTGTCAATGTCCATGTTTGGCCTCTCAGAAGTTGGCGCTCGCATGCCTTCCTTGGTAGCCGGGATAGCAAGCGCATGGATCGCTGCACGATTTGCGCTCATCTGGAGCACAAGGCCTGAATCCGCGCTAATTGCGTTTACATTAGTTTGCAGCTGTTTTGGCCCGCTAGTGATGCGCCATGCGGCAACTGCCGATGCATTGCTTTACTTGTGGTTAACCGCATGTTCGTGTTGCCTCATTGAATCAATACGACTTCGCGAAAGCCAGGATCTGAGCGCAACGTCGTTTGCAAGCCCCAATGACTCTGCGAGCGCAGAAACCACATGGAGCGCCGACCCCACTGCGAGCGCAGATTCGGCTTGGAGCGCCAGAGGCTATTTGCGAGCCGCTTGGATTTGCTCGGCCTTAGCGCTACTCACCAAGGGTTTGATTGGCCTACTTGCACCCGCATTTGTTGTACTTGGCTATTGCCTTGTTCGCCTAAACCTCGACGCCTTACGCTGGAGCTTTTCTGATGCAAGAGCATGCCTTGCCTGGATTGCCGTCAGCCTTCCCTGGTATGCCTATGCCTATTGGCGATTTTCGAACGACTTTCTTCAAGGATTATTCGGCAAGCATCATTTTGGAAGAACGATGCAAGCCATGGAAGGCCATACAGGTTCATGGTTTTACACCCTGGCCATGCTTTTTGTACTTTCCTTACCCTTTACGCCCATGTTGATCAGCAGTGTCTGGCGATTAAGGCCACAGCGCTTAGCGGGTTCGGATCGGCTTGATAAGGGACTGAGCACACAAGCCCTTGGCTTGCTAAGTCATAGCTTGGGCATGCTTATCGTTTTCAGTGTGGTTGCCACAAAGCTTCCGCATTACGCCATGTATGCCCTCTTACCCATGCTGACTTTCGCAGCCTTATCGCCTCAGATATCAAGGACAAGCTGGCTCAGCGCTTGCGCGATCGGACTCTTGATGCTTGTTGCGATTGCTGCCTTGCATCCAATCCTGGTATTCACGAATCAGAACTCATCGGTCAACCCGTTTTATCGTACTCTGATCGAGCATGGCTTAAGCCATGTAAGCTGGGGTATCACGGAACAGCTAATTCTCGTTATTTGCTTTGGATCGTTATGCTTGGCAAGCTTTTCCAAATCTCAGCTCGACCGGTGGCTTTACTTTGGACTTGCGATGCAGATGCTTGTCTGTTTCGTGTTGTTGCCTACTTTAGGTCAATTGTTACAAGGGCCGATCAAGGCTCTTGCGCAAGGCGCAAGACAAGAAGTAACGGTTAGTTATCAGCTCAGAGCACCATCGATTTCCTTTTATCGAGAGGCTGTTACCGATGAGCGCTTGCCGCAAGTGGGTGAACAAGTCATCTTGCGAGTCACCGATTTCGCTGACTTACATCGCGCAGTTGGGGGAGGCGCTCAGTGGGTACTGGTTGATGGCGCAGGACCCTTGCTACTGTTAAGGCGCCAATAGCACCGGGACAGGCAAGCCGAGTCTCTTGGCCCTTAAGACGATCCTAGCCGGTAGCTCACGAGCTTAAAGTCTGGATCGTCTTGCATCGACGACACCGTAAAACCCAGGCTGCGCATCAGTCGAAGCATCGGCGTATTGTTGACCAGCACCAGACCATGCATATGTTCTAAGCCTCGGTCACGGGCGACTTCGATGATCGCCTGCATCATTCTTGTCCCCAGACCTCGACCGGCATAGTCATCATGAACAAGCAGCGCAAACTCGCATGACTTTGCATCCGGGTTAGTGACATAGCGCGACACTGCGATCGCCTGTTCTTGTTCATCGCCTGGCTGGGATGATTTATTCACTAACGCAATAAGTGCCATCTCGCGCTCATAGTCAATCAGCGAGAGCCTTGCGAGAAGTCTTTGTGGCAATTCGCGCATGGCTGAGGCAAAGCGAAAGTAGCGACTCTCTGCTGAAACGCCATTAACCAGGGCTTGCAGCTTTGCTGCATCTTCGGGATGCAGTGGCCTCACACGGTAGTCGCCCCCATCGCGAAGCGGCCACACACGTTCATATCGGTTTGGATAAGGAAGCACCGCCAAATGCTCATGCGGCCTGCTATGGATTGCGGCATGACTTAAGACGACGCGCGCATCAACAGCAATCGCACCGTGTTGATCAACCAGGATAGGATTGATATCGAGTTCAACAACCTGAGCAAGTGCACAGGCCAACTCAGAAACCCTTAGCAGGATGTGCTCAAGGGATTCAAGATTGACTGGCTTTGCGCCACGCCAGTTTTGCAACTGTGTGTAAATTCTCGAACGCTTGAGCATTTGCTGGGCCAAAAACTGATTAAGCGGCGCAAGCTCAAGCGAGTGATCATCAATCAGCTCGATCATCTCGCCGCCTGCGCCAAAGCTTAGTACAGGACCGAATAATGGATCACTCATCAGACCGATATAGACTTCGCGGTGATGATCACCAGCATGCATTTTTTGTATCGTGACCCCGTTAATCACCGCATCGGGTTTGACTGCCCGAACCCGATCGGTCATTTGCTCAAACATATCGCGTACGCTTGTAGCACTTGCAAGGTTCAATGCAACCCCTTGCACATCTGATTTGTGCAAAATATCAGGCGAATCGATTTTCATCGCAACCGGATAGCCCACCTGAGTTGCGATGAGCATGGCTTCGTTAGCACTTCGTGCAAGCACCGTATGGGTAATCGGAATATGGAAGGCAGCAAGCAAGGCCTTAGATTCAAACTCTGTGAGACTTGATCGCCGCTCAGCCAGCACGCTTTCAATGAGCAGACGAGCACCCTCAAGATCAGGTTTTGCAAGCGCACTTAAGGGTGGAGGAATCTGTTGCAAGAGCTGTTGATTGGATTCATAAGTCACCATGCTACGAAAAGCATCGACCGCCACTTCGGGGCTGCGAAAACTCGGCAGGCCTGCCTTCACGAAATCAGCTCGCGCCTCGCTGACCGATTGTTCGCCCATCCAGCAACAAAACAAAAGCTTATGAGCTTGCTTGGCATGCTCGATGACCGCCGAAGCAATAGCTCGCGGATCAATGCCCTGCTTGGGCGTAAAGATAATTAAGACGGCATCGATGCTTTGTTGCTGTGAAATCGCCTCGAGTGCAGCCTGATAATGCTCTGCCCCTGCCTGCTCGCCCAAGTCAAGTAAGGCACTTAGATCAGCTTGAGGATCAAGCTTTTCCATGAGCGCTTTCGCTTGTTGATCGCTCAGCCGACCGAGTTCAAGTTTGCAAGATGCAATGCGGTCAGCGGCAAGTACACCTACCCCGCCACCGTTGGTGAGCACCGCAAGACGGCTCCCCCTAGCTCGAGGGCGATTGGCCAGGCACTGCGCCGCTGAGAAAAGCTCGGTCATTGAATGCACACGAACCGCACCAGCACGTCGGAGCGCAACTTCAAAGATCTCATCGCGTCCAACCATGGCGCGGCAATGCGTTTGTGCTGCGCGCATGGCATCGGGCTGGCGCCCAGCTTTAAGAACGATGACAGGCTTTGTACTCGCCAAAGCCCTCAGACTCGACATAAACGCGCGAGCACTTTGAATACCTTCCAAATGCACAACGACTGATTTCGTTTTTGGATCGTTGGCAAGAAAATCAAGGATGGCTTCAAGCGTGACACCAGGGTACGACCCAAGGCATGCGACCAGCGAAAAGCCGAGCCTCCCCTGTTGAGCCCAGTCAAGCACGGCACTTGCAAGCGAACCCGATTGCGCAACAAAAGCAATCGAGCCTGGATGGGCCATGGCACCGAGCATCGACGCATTCAGTCCGAGCGAGGGTCTTTGCATGCCAAGGCTATTGGGCCCAAGCAGCTTAATACCCCGAGCATGCGCCTCATGATGGATCTTTTGGGCGCTGCGCTGATCCATGGCCTGACCAAGCATGACCAGCGCACGGCATCGCATTTGCTCAAGACGCTCAAAAACTGCTTGGGACGTTTTGGCGTCAAACTTCGCAATCGCCAAGTCGACCGCTTCAAGCGCCAAGTCGACGACTGGAAGCACCGGAGCAACATTCGTATCGATTGTCGGGTGCTTAGCACCGATGATTGAAACCTGCATCGAACCAGCAAAGCCGCTAGCAATAAGTCCGTCGTGAAATGGCTTTAACCAGGTATCCACATGCTCCGTATCGCAAAGCAAAGCGATCGCCTGAGGATTGAAGAGTCGGTCAAGTGCGTGCTTATCCATGACAGGCTTTTACGCTAATTCGATGACAGCATCATGGCTCAAAAAGCGCTTTGCCCGTGCATCACATTAGCCGTCAAGGCCAAGTAAAGCCTTCACGTGGCTGCTCGCGCTGCGCGCCAATGCATCAAGCTCGTAGCCCCCTTCAAGGCATGAGATCACCCGCCCCTGAGCATGCTTATCGGCAACTTGCATCATTTGTTTGGTGACCCATGCAAAGTCCTTCTCAAGTAAGCCGAGGCCGCCCATGTCATCCCACTGATGACCATCAAAGCCTGCAGAGATATACATCAGCTCGGGTTTGAATCGATCGAGTGCCTCAAGCCAGTGGCTTTGGACAGCCTCTTGGAAGACATCGCCTCGAGATCGCGCAGGCAAACCAATATTGACGCGATAAGGGCTTTTCTCGGTTTCGACATGAAAGGGAAATAGATCGGTCTGATAAGTGGAACACATTAAAACTCGTGAATCATGATAAAAAACAGACTCACTGCCATTGCCATGGTGAACATCGAAGTCAATCAATGCGACGCGCTGGATCTGATAATGCTCCAGGGCATGACGAATACCTACCGCGATATTATTGAAAAAACAAAAGCCCATGGCTTCATCAATCGTGGCGTGGTGACCAGGCGGCCGAACATTACAAAATACAATACGATGCTGGCCTTGCATCACCAGATCGGTGGCCAGCACCGTTGCGCCTGCGGCGCGGCGCGCAGCCTGCAAGCTGTGTGCGTTCATCAAGGTGTCGGGGTCGATTCGTTGATAGCCCTCGCTGGGCGCAAGCGAAAACATCCGATTCAAATGCGCTTCACTATGCACCCGTCTAAGTGCTTCCATACTGACGAGCGGCGCATCAAAGGATTGCATGACATCAAGCAAGCCTTGCGCCAAAAGCATATCGTTTATTGAAGCAATTCTCGCAGGGCATTCTGGGTGATCGTCACCCATTTCGTGTTTTAGGCAATCGGCGTGCGTAATGTAGGCAGCTAGCAAAGCTTATCGATCCAGGTGTGAATACAATCAAGCGATTCGGGTTCATCTAAAAATGGGACGTGCCCTCGCTTCGGAATTTCTGCGATGCAAAGCTCAGGAACCCGTCTTTGCATTTCAAGTACAGTTTCCCTCGCAAGCACATCAGAATGTTGCGCGCGAATCACTGCAAGCGGCAACCCCTTACAAGCATCAAAAAGTGGCCATAGATCAACGGGAGGCGCTTCAAGCGCTGCCAGCAGCGCTGTTCTAATTTCCGGATCGTAGGGAAGGCAGACGTGATCATCGCACTGCACATAATGGCGCTGCGCCTCCTCAGACCAGCGCGAGGCACTGACCTGCTCAAAGCCAGGCTTCACGTTGGGCATGCGCAGCGCAATTTCTTCAAGCGTTAATAGATCAGGCTTGACACCAACATATTTGGCAATCCGCTTCATACCGTCGGGGTTGAGTTGAGGACCGACATCAATAAAGCAAAGCCCTTTGACCCTGTCCGGATGGGTCGCAGCCAAGAACATCCCAAGCAACCCTCCTCGCGAAGAACCGATGATGGCAACCTGCGGAAGATCCAAAACATCGAGCAGCCTCAACACATCGTCAGCCTCTTGGGCCAAGGTATAGCTTGCAGCACCCGTCCACTGTGAGCGTCCTCGTCCGCGGGCATCAAGACGAATAAAGCGCATCTGCTTGGGCAGATGAGGTGCAAGATAATCAAAATCGCGCGCATCACGCGTGAGTCCAGCCAGTCCAAGTAATGGATAGCCTTCGCCTTCGTCGTCAAAAACTAAGCGGGCGCCATCCTGTGCTTCGAAGCTTTGCATCATGATGAGGAATGGATTTTTTAAGATTCACTGAAACTGCATAATCGATACGTTTTCTGGAATAATCAAGTGAGCCAGACTCGCTTGCTTGACCTCTTGCACACTTACACCGGGGGCGGTCTCGCGAAGCACTAAGCCTTCATGGGTCGGCTCGATCACTGCAAGATCTGTAACAATCAAATCGACGCGTCTCAACGCCGTCAGTGGCCTGTCTCTTATACACATCTGACGCTGCCGACGATACTCCTTGTGTAGATCTCGGTGGT
>OMIE01000110.1 GCA_900299025.1 Burkholderiaceae bacterium | reverse complement strand
GCTTTCGGGTGCCGCACACGACAGCTTAAAGGCACAAATGGGCAAGCCTAAGTTTGGGGTGTGCGCTGCCTGCCATGGCAATGATGGCAAAGGCAATAAGCAAATTGGCGCACCGAATCTGACCGATGATGTGTGGCTTTATGGCGGTGGATTGAGAACCATACAGCACACGATCAATGAGGGTAAGCAAAACAATATGCCCGCATTTGGCTCGCTGCTCGGCGGCGATAATGAACTTGCAAGGGCCAAGGCTAAGGTGCTTGCAGCCTATGTTTGGGGCTTATCCAACGACCCACAAGCCAAGTAAAGAAATTTGTAAGTCATGGAATCGCCCCAGCCCGTTGTGGTCAACCTTTATCAGGCTCACAAAAAGCTGTACCCCAAGACCGTGCATGGGCAGTTTGCACGCTGGCGCTGGGCGCTTGTGTGGTTCACGCAATTGCTTTACTACGGACTTGCCTGGCTGCCATGGGGGGATCGGCCTGCGGTTCTGTTCGATCTTGCCTCACGTAAATTCTATATTTTTTCGCTTGTTCTCTATCCGCAGGACTTTATATACCTCACCGGGCTTTTGGTGATTTCGGCTTACAGCCTGTTCTTTTTTACCGCTATTGCGGGAAGACTTTGGTGCGGTTACGCATGTCCGCAAACGGTTTACACCGAAATGTTCTTGTGGATAGAACAAAAAACCGAAGGCGATCGATCGGCAAGAATACGACTCGATCAGTCACCCTGGTCACTGAGAAAACTCAGGATCAAGGCGAGTAAGCATCTGCTGTGGCTTGCACTAGCCCTTTGGACTGGGATTACCTTCGTGGGTTACTTCGTGCCGATCAGAGAGCTTTTGCACGAGCTCTTGAGCTTTGAGATCGGTGGTTGGTCGGCGTTTTGGGTTTTCTTTTATGCCTTTGCCACTTGGGGCAATGCAGGCTTTATGCGTGAGCAGGTTTGTAAGTACATGTGCCCTTATGCCCGCTTTCAAAGCGTGATGTTTGATAAAGACACCTTAGTGGTCACTTATGACCCGGTAAGGGGTGAGCCGCGTGGTGCAAGGAGAAAGTCAGATCAGGCGATAGCCAGTCAGGCTGCAAGTAAGCGCGGGGATTGCATCGATTGTGGGGTTTGCGTTCATGTTTGCCCAACAGGGATTGATATCCGAAAAGGTATGCAATACGAATGCATTGGCTGCGCTGCTTGTATTGATGGTTGCAACGAGGTTATGGATAAGCTAAGTCTGCCAAGAGGCTTGATTCGTTATTCGACCGAGAACGCTATAGCCGGAAAAATCGCCGAAAAAGATATTTTGCCGCGGATGTTTAGGCCTCGAATCTTGATTTACGCAAGTATTCTTTTCGTGATTGTGGGCGCTCTTTTTACTGCTTTGCATTTGCGTACGCCGTTTAAGGCCGACATCTTGCGCGATCGCGGCTCGCTTGCTCGAGAGCTTGGCGGGGGAGTGATTGAAAATAATTATCGTCTTCAAATGATTAACGCAGCCGAGCAAGGCGTAAGCTACCACTTGAAAGCAAGCGGTTTACCTGGTTTGCAGGTAAGTCCCTCGGAGATACGGGTTGATGCCGCAAGTACGCGTCTTATCGCGATCGCCATTCAAGCGCCGGGTGAGACTGTTCCTGCAGGTTCAACGAAGATCGTTTTGGAAATTGAAGCGCTAGACGGTTCGGCAACAGTGATGGAAAAAACAACTTTCTATGGGCCAAGGCGAACACCATGACAGCAAAAGCCATCACGATCGGCCCTGATCCGAGGCCTTGGTATCGACAAGGCTGGCCATGGTTACTGATGCTGATGCCGGGGCTAGCTGTTGTAGGCGGTGTGATTACTGCGTATTTGGCGATAAGTTCGAACAACGCGCTGGTTGTTGGTGAATATTGGCGCGAAGGCAAGGCGATTAACCATTCGCTTGCCAAAGAAGCACAGGCTAAGGCTTTAGGACTTGAGCTGAGCATGCAGCAAGTCGGCAGTGATCTTCGCGTGCAACTCCGATCGATGGGAC
The DNA here is from genome assembly GCA_900299025.1 of Burkholderiaceae bacterium. Classification (GTDB taxonomy): domain Bacteria; phylum Pseudomonadota; class Gammaproteobacteria; order Burkholderiales; family Burkholderiaceae_E; genus UBA3064. Next base: position 16,893 of record OMIE01000110.1, on the reverse strand, counting down.
AAGCCGCTCAAAGCACAAACCCTATCCGGGTGCAATGGATCCATCCCACCTTATCTGGACGAGATCGTATGGGCATTGCCATGCCCCAAGGACTTGGGGTTTACCGTATCGCTGATTTCACATGGCCCAAAGAAGGCCATTGGCAGCTGATGGTTGAAGACGCAGGCGGTGCCTGGCGTATGAAAACCGTCTGGTCGGCTTCAAGCGATGAGGTGGTCATACGCCCCTAAGAAGCGGAGTCGGCCTCAGGAGAAGAGCCAGGATTTGGCTTGGAGATTAGGAGAGAGGCGATGCAGGATGCAGAGGAACAAGTTGTGATTCGCGAAGCGCCGGGTTTTGGCTGCCGCTGTGTGATGCAAATTTTATGGCCGTCGTTTTTAATAGCGATTGTGGCCAATGGCATCTTGTTTTCGCTGGTTGATCCTCAGGACGTTAGCTTGGTCCACGAGTACCTGGCCGATGATTCAATGGCAGCATACACCTTCGGATTTATCGGCTTTTGGATCTTATTTGCAGCAAGTTCGGCGCTCACGCTTTTTCTCGCCCAAGGCCGTTTGCGTGACATGGCAGCGCAAGCCTAATCCCCCTGCTTGCCCGTTTAAGCGCCGTGGTGAGCTTTTGGTGGAGCGCTCAGCGAGGACTTAATCGCTTGAGCCATGAAGCCGGTCAAGCGCTCGGCGCTGCTGCTTGGTGGGTCGACCTTGTTCAATCGCATGCGCTGGTTCAGGAAATAGCTTGCGGCGCTCTTTCGCAAGCGCAAGCGCTTCAAGTGATGCCGCGGTTTCGCGGTAGAGCTTTTGCGCTTCCGGGGCCGGGCCTCGTTGTTCGGATAGCGCGATGACTTCAATCTCACGCAAGCTATCGCCCTGACTGAGTTGCAAGCTGTCTCCGGGTTTTAGCGTCCTGGCAGGCTTTACATGCTCTCGATTGACTTTAACCCGGCCCTTTTCAATCGCTTCCTGAGCAAGCGAGCGGGTCTTATAAAAGCGGGCTGCCCACAGCCACTTATCAATGCGTGTCATCGCCCGAATCAATCGCCAGAAGACTAAACACGCTCACCGCTTCGCCGCGTAGGAGCGCCGAGCCACCGAGGTCGCGCAAGTCGACGATCGTGCACGCTTCCAGCACCTCGGCCTTTAAGCGTTTAATCAAGCGTACTGCGGCAAGCATCGTGCCTCCGGTTGCCATTAAATCGTCAACGAGTAAAACCTTATCGCCTGCATTTAATGCATCAATATGAATTTCAATACTGGCCTGACCGTACTCGAGTGTATAGTCTTCGCTAATGGTCTCAAAGGGCAGCTTGCCAGCTTTGCGGATCGGCACAAAACCGAGCCCCATGGCCTGTGCAAGTGCTGCTCCAAGCATAAAGCCACGCGCATCGATGCCTGCAATCACATCGGGTTTCATGGGCTCGTAACGCTGCCTGAGCGTATCGATCATACTTTTGAAATAAGCCGGGTTTTGAAAAAGTGGCGTAATGTCTTTAAACATCACCCCATGCTTAGGCCAATGTTTCACCGTCCGTATACCATCAAGCCATGCTTTGCATTGATCTTGCGTTGGCCTTGCCATGCTCATAGTTGCTTCTCGTCAATCGTTGATTGCAGCGACGTTGCAAGATCTTGATCAAACTCAGCATCAGCGCTTAGGGTTTGAATCACTGGATCAAGCCTTCAACATTAAGGTGGAGTGTAGTGCGAATGTCTCAAATACCTGCTGCTAGCTTCAAGACACGTTATTTTGAAGACTATCGCGTTGGCGAAGTCGCTGAGTTTGGTGACTATCACATCACGAGCGAAGAGATCATCGACTTTGCCAAACGCTATGATCCTCAGCTTTTTCATACCGATCCAGAAGCTGCCAAACAATCGTCGTTTGGCGGTTTAGTTGCAAGCGGCTGGATGAGTGCTGGCGTGCTGATGCGTTTGCTGGTTGAGCACTACGTTTCGCCGGTGGCATCCATGGGATCGCCTGGCGTGGATGAATTACGCTGGCACAAGCCTGTGAAGCCTGGCGATCGCCTGCATGCCCGGGTAGAGGTTGTTGGCAAACGGCGCTCGCAATCAAAGCCCGATCGAGGCCTGATTCACTTTGTCCAACAAGGGCTTAATCAACAAGGTGAGATCGTCATTTCCTTCAAAGGCATGGGGATGTACCGATGCCGTTCACTCGAACCCGGCCCCGATGGGATTTAGGCTTAAGCAAGGCGTTGCAAGACGGCCTGCATGATGGCGCGCTCTAAGGCACTGCCTTCGGGTACGGTTTTCATCCAGCCCCGGGCCTGCGCCTGATCGAGTAGCGCGCGGGTACGCAGGCGAATCATTTGCTGGCTTACCGCTTTCATTGCCGAGGCTGAGGCCTGTGAGCCACTTGCGCGTTCGCGGGCAAGCTTTCTGCTTGCGCCTGCAATATGCCTAAACTGTCTTAAATCCGATTGCAGCGATTGCAAGGGGCCTTTTGCCTGTTGCGCTTTTTGGGAGATGCGCTGAATTAAATCAGCCGTGCCATCGTGTCCGGTCAAGCTGCCTTGGGGTTGTCCCGATGCGCTCTGCCATAGACCTAATAACAAACCTGCCTCGGTGTTGGGTGCACTGCGCAGCCGCTTTAAGCCTGACGCGGCGCCTTGAATTTGCGCATCCAGCGCTTGTTCGGCAGCACGCAACTGGTCTGCGACGGTGTCGACCTCATCGAGCAATTGTTCGAGGCGTTCGATGGTGTTTTGCAGGCTTTGGTCAAGTGCACGATGCACAGGTTGGCAAAGTGCTTGGATGAGTTTTTGCAAGGTGACTGGGTTGGCCACCGGCAGCAGCGATTCCAAGCCAAGCATCGCGACTAGAGTAATAAGCCGCCGTCAACCACAAGGGTTTGGCCGTAAATATAGGCTGCAAGCGGACTCGCCAAGAATAGTGCTGCGCCAGCCATGTCCTCGGGTTGACCCAAACGCTGCGCAGGAATGCGCTCGAGCGCTGCGGCAAGCCGCTTGGGGTTGGCGGTGGTCACCTTGGTGAGTTTGGTGTCGACAAAGCCGGGCGCGATGCCGTTGACCCGAACGCCCTCGCTCGCCCAGGCTTGTGCGAGCGTCCTTACCAAGCCCACAGCGCCTGCCTTCGAGGCGGCATAGGCGGGGTTGCCGCGTGTTGCATGAAAGGCAGCTGTGGAGCTGACCACAATCAAGCTGCCTCGAGCCTGGCGTAAGGCTTCAAAGCTTGCGCTCGCGCATCGCATCAAGCTCATCAGGTTGACCTCGATGACCTCACGAAAGCCAGGCATCTCGAATTCGGCGCGCTGATAGCGCACGATCCCCTGACACAAGACCAAGACATCTAACCTGCGATGGGCTTGCAGTGATAAGTCGGCACGCTTCGAATCGCTTTCTGGCAGGCTCAAATCCACGCATCGATAGCTTAGGCCTTCGAGGCTTGAGCCTTCTTCGCCCTCATAGTCGCTAGCGCTTGACCGTGTACCCCAGACTTCAACCGCAGCGCCCTGGCTTCGGAAAGCTTGGGCAATGCCATTGCCAATCCCGCTGGAGCCGCCAACCACCAATACCTGGCGGTCGGAAAAATCCAAATGTTTGTCGTAATGTCTTGGTGCTTGGTTCATGATTTTCTTGTCTGCTTTCGCAAGAGCTTGGCGAGATATCGACCCGTATGACTGTCTGGATGATCGGCAATGTGCTCAGGAGGGCCACAGGCCACCAGTGAGCCTCCTGCGTCACCCCCCTCGGGTCCGAGATCAATCACCCAGTCAGCGACTTTGATGACATCCAAATTATGTTCGATGACAACGACCGTATTGCCGTGATCGCGTAACTGGCTGATCACCTTGAGCAATAAATCGATGTCTTGAAAATGCAGACCCGTGGTTGGCTCATCGAGGATGTAAAGGGTTTTGCCGGTATCGCGCTTGGAGAGTTCCTGCGACAGTTTCACCCGTTGCGCCTCGCCCCCCGATAAGGTGGTCGCACTTTGCCCAAGTCGAACATAGGCAAGGCCAACATCGATGAGGGTTTGTAGCCTTCGTTCGATGCTCGGAACCGCAGCAAAAAAGCTGTGGGCTTGCTCGACAGTCATTTGCAGGATTTGGGCGATGTTCATTCCCTTGTATTGCACCTCAAGGGTTTCGCGGTTGTAGCGCTTGCCTTCACATACTTCGCAGGGCACATAAACATCGGGTAGAAAGTGCATCTCCACCTTCAACATGCCATCGCCTTCGCAGGCATCGCAACGCCCGCCGCGCACATTAAATGAAAACCGTCCAGGGCCGTAACCGCGTTCGCGTGCGAGTGCTGTTTCTGCAAATAAATCACGAATCGGCGTAAATAGGCCGGTATAGGTTGCCGGATTGGATCGCGGCGTTCGGCCAATCGGGCTTTGATCAACAGCGATGACTTTGTCGATGGCATCTAGCCCATCAATGGCTCGATGCGGAGCGGGTTCGGCGCTGGCATGGTGCAAACGCCTTGCCACAGCCGCATATAAGGTGTCGTTGACAAGCGTTGATTTGCCAGAGCCCGACACTCCGGTCACGCAAACCAGCAGACCAAGCGGTATATCGACATCGATATGTTTTAAGTTGTTGCCATGCGCGCCAAGAACCCGGATGAAGGCCTCGCCTGGCGCTCGGCGCGATTTGGGTAGGGCGATGTCGCGCCGCCCGCTCAGGTATTGGCCAGTCAGCGAATCGGGGTGAGCACAAATTTCTTGCGGGCTTCCTTGGGCAATCACGCTGCCGCCGTGTTCACCTGCCCCGGGCCCCATATCGATGACATGGTCAGCGCTCAAAATGGCGTCTTCATCGTGTTCAACAACCAGGACTGTATTGCCAAGGCCACGCAAATGCTTAAGGCTGGCGATGAGCCGATCGTTGTCGCGCTGATGTAGTCCGATCGAGGGTTCATCAAGCACATACATGACGCCGGTCAACCCTGAGCCGATTTGCGAGGCTAAGCGAATTCGCTGCGATTCCCCGCCCGATAAGGTTTCCGCGGAGCGGTCAAGACTGAGGTATTGAAGTCCGACATCGTTGAGAAAGCGCAAGCGGGCTGCAATTTCACGCAGTATTCGCGCGCCGATTTGTGCCTTGGCCCCGGGCAGTTGCACCGATTCAGCCCAGACCGAGGCTTGTTTGAGCGTCCAAGATGAGATTTCCCAAATGCCATGGTCGGCATCACGAGGTCCAACTCGGACATGGCGCGCTTCGGCACGCAAGCGCGTGCCGGCGCAGCTTTGGCAGCTTCGGCTCGAGCGCAACTTGGCAAGCTCTTCGCGAACGGCGCTGGCGTCGGTCTCCTTCCAGCGTCGTTCGAGATTAGGTAATACCCCTTCAAACTTACCCTGACCGTGGAGCACGGCTTCTTGGCAGCTTGGGCTGAGCGCGTCCCAGGCCTCATCAAGGCTAAAGCCGAGTGTTCGAGACAAGGCTTGCAGGGCGCTAAACGCCGAGGCGTTGCGCCTGTCCCAGCCTGCGATCGCTCCCGAGGCAAGACTTAGGTTGGGAAATTGCACCACGCGCAGCGGGTCGAAGTAGCCCTCGATGCCAAGCCCGTCGCAACTTGGACAGGCACCTGCCGGGTTATTGAAAGAGAAAAGCCTTGGCTCAAGCTGTTTGAGTGCATGGCCGCACTGGGGACAGGCAAAGCGGTTGGAAAAAAGGCTGCCTTCGGCATCGGGTGTTTCCATCGGCACCAATAAGGCCCGCCCCTCGGCGTGTAAGAGTGCGGTTTCCAGCGACTGGGCAAGGCGGGCGCTGGCATCGGCGCTTATTTTGAGCCTGTCAACAACGATATCGATCGCGTGACGTTGATGGCGCCCAAGCAACGGGGCCTGGTCGAGATCATAAATCTGCGCTTTTGACTGTTCGCTTCGAACCCGGACACGCACAAAGCCCTTGGTGCGTAAGTCTTCAAACAGCGCTTGGTGTTCGCCTTTGCGTTCGATGACTTGGGGCGCCATCACCAGCATGCGCTCGCCAAGGTGGTGCGCAAGTAGGCTGTCGACCATTTGCGCCACGGTTTGTGCTTCAAGTACTTGGTCAGGGTGAAATGGGCAATAAGGAGTGCCTGCCCTTGCAAAGAGCAATCGCAAGTAGTCGTGAATCTCGGTGACGGTGCCAACGGTGGAGCGTGGGTTGTGGCTTGAAGCCTTCTGCTCGATGGCAATCGCAGGCGACAGGCCCTCAATCGCATCGACTTCGGGCTTTTCCATCAATTGCAAGAACTGACGTGCGTAGGCCGAGAGCGACTCGACATAACGTCGCTGTCCTTCCGCATACAAGGTGTCGAAGGCAAGCGAGCTTTTGCCCGAACCAGACAGTCCAGTAATCACCACCAGTGCATCGCGTGGGATATCGAGATTGATGTTGCGCAAATTATGGGTGCGCGCCCCGCGAATGCTGATGCTGTTCATGGACCGTGAGCAAAGTGCAATCGGCTAATATAGCCCGAGCCGCACCCTGGGAGCTATGGATCACCTTAAGGAACCCATGACGCCGCTTGAGCGTCGGGTCAGTTTCACATTGGCAAACGTCTTTGCCCTGCGCATGCTGGGATTTTTCATCGTGCTGCCGGTGCTTGCCGAATTTGCCCGAACCTTGCCTGGAGGAGAGCAAGGCCTGCTCGTCGGATTGGTGATGGGTTCAGCGGGCTTGGCCCAGGCCTGTTTGCAAATCCCCATGGGCTGGGCCTCGGACCGGTTTGGCCGCAAGCTCATCATCGTGCTTGGCTTTGGCTGCGTGATTCTTGGCGCACTTATTTGTGCGCAAGCTCAGGATCTGTACACCATGATTGCTGGCCGCCTGCTCCAGGGTTGTGGCGCGGTGTCTGCAGCAATTTCTGCCCTGGTTTCGGACCACACGCGCGAAAGTCAGCGGACCAAGGCGATGGCCATGATAGGGATCTCGATCGGCATGTCCTTTATGGTGTCGCTTGGACTTGCGCCCTGGCTTTACGCACACCAGGGCATGGCGGGTATTTTCTGGTTGACTGCTTTTTTAGCTGCGCTAGCCATTGCCATGGTGCTTTCGGTTCCTGCTGCGGCCAAAGACCGAAAGCCAGCTCGCGAAGCGATGGCGCTAGGGCCGGCGCTGATCTTGGTCTTGAGCCATCCTAAACTTTGGCGGCTCGATTTGGGCATTTTCGTGCTCAACGCGGTCCAAATGGCGATGTTCGTCGTAGTTCCTGGTTTTCTGGTCCGTAGCGCCGATCTTGCGCTTGCCGAGCACTGGCGACTTTACCTGCCCGTGGTCTTTGCCTCCTTTCTTATTGCCATGCCTATGTTGCGGCGCAGCGAACAAAAAGCTGCTTTGCATCAACTCATGCGCCATGCGCTTGGCATGCTCTTGCTTGTGCAAGCTTGCTGGCTCGTGCTGTGGATGTGGATGCCGGCGCCCTATGCACTTGCCGGTGCGGCTGCCGTCCTATTGCTTTTTTTCGTCGGTTTTAACATCTTAGAGGCAAGCCTGCCCTCGCAGGTTTCCAAGCTTGCAGATCCGGCTTTGCGAGGCACAGCACTTGGCGCCTTTAACACCGCACAATCCTTGGGCCTTTTTGCAGGCGGGGCGGTGGGCGGTTGGCTTGCCGGTATGGCATCGCCGCAAACAGTCTTTGTCTTTTGTGCGATCCTGCTTCTTGTGTTGCTTGTGCTTGCAGGCAGGCAAGGTTTTTCGAGCACGCCTCTACACACAAGTCCCTGACGCGTCGCCTGCTCCGGCGATGCTTAGGTTTCTGGTTGAAATCTTTTGGAGAAATCACTATGGCATCTGTCAATAAAGTCATTCTGGTCGGCAATCTTGGCCGTGATCCAGAAACACGCTATTCGCCTGATGGGGCTGCAATCACCAATGTGTCGATTGCAACCACCTCGTCCTGGAAAGACAAAACAAGCGGCGAGCGCAAGGAAGAAACCGAATGGCATCGGGTGGTGTTTTACGGGCGACTTGCAGAAATTGCAGGCGAGTACTTGAAAAAGGGTCGCTCTGTTTATGTTGAGGGTCGTCTGAAAACCCGAAAGTGGCAGGATAAAGAGGGTGTTGAGCGCTACACCACCGAGATTGTCGCTGACCAAATGCAAATGCTCGGTAACCGTGACATGGGTTCAGGCATGTCCTCGTCAGACGATGCTTACGGCGCTTCGCATGCTGGCCAGTCCTCGGGGTCTGCGTCGCAGCGTAAGCCAGCAACAAGTCTCTCGGAAATCGATGACGATATTCCCTTTTGAGCAACGCTAACGACGACTTGTTTTTAGCCTAGCCTGCAAGAGGGTTCACATGCTCTTGCAGGCTTTTGCTTTGTATAATGCGCGGTTACCTGGTGAAAAAGCCAGGATAAGCACCGGGTTTGGTCCCGGAAACGCTCAACAAGCCAACCGCCTACTGTTATGCCCATCTACGCCTACAAGTGTGCTGCCTGCGGCTTTGAGAAAGATGTGATTCAAAAGTTCTCAGATGCACCGCTCACCCATTGTCCAGCCTGCACGGCTGAAGCCTTTTCAAAGCAATTGACGGCGCCAGCCTTTCAGCTCAAAGGTTCTGGCTGGTACGTGACCGATTTCCGTGATAACGGCCAGAAAAAGGCCGCTGAGAAGTCATCCGACGATAAGGCTTCAGCTACCTCAGACGGTGGCGAGGCCTCAAACAAGTCTGATGCGAGCGAGAACAAGGCAAAAACCGAGTCCGCTGCCGCCGACAAGCCCGCTTCAGCGTCGTCGACCGACAGCAGTGCTGCCTCCTCTGCTGGCAGCAAGACTTCTCCGGCAACAACATCGACTACGTCTACTTCAACCGCTACAGCAACCTGAGGTCAGCTTAAGGCTCACCAAGGGTTTCGGAATAAGGGCATCGTATGCTCAAGAAATACTTTATTGCCGGACTCTTGGTGTGGTTGCCCTTGATCATCACCATCTGGATCATCGAGTTGGTGGTTGGCACCCTTGATCGCACGATCGACTTGCTGCCGCCCCAATTGCAGCCGCAAGGGCTCTTTGGTGTTTCGATTCATGGTGCCGGGGCGGTTTTCGCGCTTGTCATTATCTTGGTCACCGGTGTGCTTGCCGCCAACTTCCTGGGGGCGCGCATCGTCAAGGTTTGGGAAGCGTTACTGCATCGCATCCCGGTGGTTCGATCGATTTATTCCGCGGTCAAACAAGTCAGTGACACGGTCTTTTCCGATACCGGGCAGGCGTTTCGCAAGGCCCTGCTGGTGCAATACCCAAGGATGGGCGTGTGGACGATTGCCTTCCAAACCGGTAGGCCTTCAGCGGAACTCGAGTCGCACCTGCATGACAATATGATCTCGGTTTATGTGCCGACAACACCCAACCCTACCTCAGGTTTTTTCCTGGTGATGGACAGGCACGAGGTGATCGAATTAGATATGAGCGTGGATGAAGCGCTGAAGTACGTGGTTTCGATGGGCGTGGTCGCACCGTCGAATTGGACCACGACCGAGCTTGTGGCCAAGGAAAGTTGATTCTTAGGACGATTTGTATGCGTACTTGTTATACCGGTCTGGTTTGTACTGATCACCTCGATCAGCTCGTAACACTTTTTGGATGGGTTCATCGTCGCCGTGATCACGGCGGGGTCATCTTTATCGATTTGCGTGACCGTGAAGGCCTGGCGCAAATTGTTTGTGATCCTGATCGGCCCGACATGTTTGCAACAGCCGAGCGCATCCGCAATGAATTTTGCATTCAAATTAAGGGAAAAGTCAGGCGCAGACCTGCTGGCACTGAAAATGCGAGTTTGCGAAGCGGAGAAATCGAGGTGCTCTGTCATGAGCTTGAGATCTTAAATGCCTCGGTCACACCGCCTTTTCAGCTTGACGACGAGAACTTGTCAGAAACCACAAGGCTCACTCATCGCGTATTGGATTTGCGTCGCCCAGCCATGCAACAAAATCTGATGCTTCGCTACAGGGTTGCGATGGCCGTGCGTCGTTATCTCGATGCCCAAGGATTTGTCGACATCGAAACGCCCATGCTCACCAAAAGCACGCCGGAAGGAGCACGCGATTATCTGGTGCCTTCGCGCGTCAATGCCGGCGAGTTTTTCGCGCTTCCACAGTCGCCCCAACTCTTTAAACAGCTATTGATGGTTTCGGGTTTTGACCGCTACTATCAAATCACCAAGTGTTTTCGTGATGAAGATTTAAGGGCTGATCGCCAGCCTGAATTCACCCAAATCGATTGTGAAACCTCGTTTCTGGGCGAACAAGAAATTCGTGATTGTTTTGAGAGCATGATCCGGTCGGTTTTTAAAGAGGCGATCGCAGTTGATCTGCCAAATCCCTTTCCGGTTATGAGCTATCAAGAGGCGATGCGGCGCTTTGGTTCTGACAAACCCGATTTACGGGTGAAGCTAGAGTTCACCGAGCTTACTGATGTGATGAAAGATGTATCGTTTAAGGTATTTAGCGATGCTGCCCAATTGAGCGATGGTCGTGTTATCGCTTTGCGCATCCCTGGGGGTGCGACGATCAGCCGATCCGAAATCGATACCTATACGCAATTTGTATCGATTTATGGTGCAAAGGGACTTGCGTGGATCAAGGTCAATGATCTCAGCAAAGGTCGCGAAGGCTTGCAATCGCCCATCGTGAAAAATCTTCATGACGCTGCAATTGACGCCTTGCTCACGCGCAGTCACGCAGCAAATGGCGATATTTTGTTTTTCGGGGCTGACAAAGCCAAGGTGGTTAACGATGCACTCGGCGCTTTAAGGGTAAAAATTGGTCATTCCGATTTTGCCAAGGCCAATCAGCTCTTTGAAGAAGATTGGCGTCCGCTTTGGGTGGTCGATTTCCCGATGTTTGAATACGACGATCAAGCCCAGCGTTGGAGCGCTTGCCACCACCCATTTACGGCTCCCAAAGACGGGCACGAGGATTATTTGGCCACGGACCCAGGGCTTGCGCTGGCCAAGGCTTATGACATGGTCTTAAACGGCTGGGAGATTGGCGGTGGTTCGGTACGTATTCACCGCGAAGCGGTGCAGTCCAAAGTATTTCGCGCCCTAAATATCGGTGCTGAAGAGGCTCGCGCCAAATTTGGCTTTTTGCTAGATGCCTTGCAATACGGCGCGCCACCCCATGGGGGTATTGCCTTCGGCCTTGACCGGATCGTGACCATGATGTCAGGGGCGGAATCGATTCGCGATGTAATTGCTTTCCCGAAGACCCAGCGCGCCCAGTGCTTATTGACCGATGCGCCGAGCGAGGTCGACGATAAGCAATTGCGCGAACTTCACATTCGGTTGAGGGCACATGCCGCATAAAATCCCAGAGTCGGTACTCGTTATTGTTCACACGCCAAGCCTTAAGGTCTTGCTGCTCGAACGTGCCGATCGACCAGGGTATTGGCAGTCAGTGACCGGTAGCAAAGATCAGTGGGGTGAGCCGCTTTGGCAGACGTGCTTGCGTGAAGTTAAAGAGGAAACAGGTATCGAGCTTGATCGCGATGCGCTTGTCGACTGGGAGCAGCAAAATCGCTATGAAATCTATCCTATGTGGCGACATCGCTATGAACCTGGGGTTACCCACAATACCGAACATGTGTTTTCATGTTGTGTACCAGAAGGTACAACGGTTGTTATTTCTCCGCGCGAACATTTGCGCTACGAATGGCTCGATCACGAACGAGCGGCAAGGCGCTGTTTCTCGGCAAGTAATGTCGAAGCGATCGAGCAATTGCAGCAACGTCTAGGTCGCTAGTGTTTACCTGTGCGTATTGACCATCGCAGTGAAGCTGCGGGTTGCAACTTATAATATTCATAAAGGTGTGATGCGTGCACCCTGGTCGGTGCGCCCTGCAAGCAAGATTCATGAGTTGCGCCAGGCCATGCAGTTATGGCATCGTGATCTTTTGTTTTTGCAAGAGGTTCAGGGCGAGCATCAAAGGCACGCCAAGCAACTCGAGCACTGGCCAACTCATGCTCAGCATGAGTTTTTGGCTCAAAGCCTTGGCAGCGGTGCTTACTACCATGCTTACGGAAAAAGTGCCGTTTATTTGCATGGACACCACGGCAACGCAATCTTGTCGCGATTTCCTATCATTGCTAGCGAGCATCGCGATATGTCGGACCATGTGCTGGAAAAACGCGGTGCCTTGCATGTACAAATTAGTTTGCCGCTTGGCAAAACGCCGGGGCAGCCCCTATTGCATTGCTTTGTAGTCCACTTTGGCTTACTCGCCGCGGGTCGACAGCGTCAGGTCAAGGCGCTAAGCGAGTGGGTGCAGTCGGTGGTGCCCACCGGTTCGCCGCTCATCATTGCGGGTGATTTCAATGATTGGAACAATCGCTTGCATCAACCCTTATGTGAACTAAACGCGCTAGCCGAAGTTCATCAGCAAATCGCTAAGCACCCGTCTAAGAAAGGATTCAAGGCAGCACGTACTTTCCCAGCCTGGCTACCCTGGCTCAGGATGGATCGAATTTATCAGCGGGGCTTTCGCGTGGAACAAACCCGCGTGCTCAAGGGCAGAGCATGGGCTAAGCTTTCGGATCATTCGCCTGTACTTGCTGATCTTGTCTTGGAGACTGGCTTGAGCCAGCATGGCGATGACGCCGCTTATTGAACAGCGGCCCGAGGGACTTTATTGCCCGGCGGGTGATTTTTATATCGATCCATGGCGACCTGTTGAGCGTGCGGTGATCACCCATGCCCACGCGGATCATGCCCGCAGTGGCCACCATCATTATTTATCACATGTCGATGCTGCTGAAATGCTAAAAACAAGGCTTGGCAGCGCGATTTCGTTACAAACTTTGAACTATGCTGAAGTCATTAAGCTTGGCGGTGTACAGCTTAGTTTGCATCCGGCTGGTCACGTCTTGGGTTCTTCACAAATCAGGATGGTCCATCAAGGGCAGGTGTGGGTGGTATCAGGCGATTACAAAATCGAAGCGGAGCCGAGTTGCCAAGCCTTTGAGCCCTTGCGATGCGATGTCTTCGTCACAGAATCCACGTTCGCATTGCCGATTTATTGCTGGGAACCACAGTCAACGGTGGTCGAGCAAATTAGCGCATGGTGGCAGGCCAATGCAGCAAAAGGTATATATTCTGTACTTTATGCCTATTCACTCGGCAAAGCCCAACGCCTGGCGATGGCGCTTCCCGAGGGTCCGGTCTGGGTCCATCCAGCGGTCGATGCCATACATGCTTGCTATCGAAACGCTGGCCGCAAGATTCCCTTGATGCCCTGCTGGTGTGGCGAACAAAAGCCGCCTGCCGGCAGTTTGCTGCTTGTGCCACCAGCAATTGCTGACTCCTCGGCCTTGTCGCGTTTGGCAGGCTATGAGGATGCTTCGGTCTCGGGTTGGATGCGTTTGCGTGGGATTCGCAGACGGCGTGCTTTAGATCGCGGCTTTGTGATGTCGGATCATGCCGACTGGCCGGGCCTGCTCTGGGCGATTCGTCAAACCGGTGCACAAAAGATCTTTGTCACCCATGGGCAGGTTGATGTCTTGGTGCGTTATTTGTGCGAACAAGGCCTCGATGCAGCGCCGCTGCAGGCCCTTGGTTGGGGTGAAGATGTCTGAAGCGCAGACAAACGCAAGCCCATCCCCAATGGTTGGCCCTAAGGATTATGCGATAGGCACTGGGCACGAAGACGGGCTTTGCTGGTTTGCGTCGGTGCTTGAGGGACTTGAGCAGTCAAACGCCAATGCTCATAAGCTTGAGGTACTCCAGCAGTGCTTTACCAATCGCCTGCACACAGCCCATAAAGAAGATCTCGCCTGGCTGATCTATTTTTTAGCAGGCGGTAAATTGCCGCGCTCGATTCGCAGTGGGGTGCTGCGCGAGGCTGCGATGCTGGCAAGCGGACTACCCGCATGGCTATTTGAAGCCTGTTATGCGCACGCTGGTGATCTTGCTGAAACCATCGCCTATTGTTTAGATCATGCAGTCGATGTGGATCGAAAAGTTGTAACGATGCCGCATCATTACTCGAAGCTTGTCGAGGTAAGTGACCACACGTCATCATCCCTTAAGCCAAGTTTGCATGCTTGGCTTGAGGGGCAAGCCCTAGCGATTGCGCAGCAATCCGTTGAAGCCCAAATTCAATGGTTAATGACTCAGTGGCGCGCTTATCCAGCGAAGGTGCGCTTTGCGATGAATAAGATCATGACAGGTGGATTTCGGCTTGGTGTTTCACGTGCTATGGTTTTAAGAGCGCTTTCTGAGGCAAGCGGTCTACCGGCGCCATTACTTGCTCAGCGGTTTATGGGCTGGACCAGGCAGTTGCCTAGTGCTGAGCGGCTTGAGGCCTTGCTTGCCGATCAGAGGAGCGAGTCTTCATCCGAGCAAGTTCTGCCTTTTTGCTTAGCCCAAAGTTTTGATCAAGACTACCCGGCCATGGGCGAGGCTAGAAACTGGCAAGTCGAGTGGAAATGGGACGGCATTAGGGTGCAGTGGATTGCTGGCAAGGCGCAAAGCTATTTGTGGTCGCGTGGGGAAGAGTTGATGAGTGAACAATTTCCCGATTTGACGATTGAATCGTTTCGCCACATGATCCCGGTCGGCACCCTTATTGATGCAGAACTCGTGGCCTGGGATCCGAAGCTGAATCAGGTCGCAGGCTTTGCTGCTTTGCAAACCCGACTCAATCGAAAGCGTGTGAATACAGCGCTCACACGCAGCCATCCTGTTGTCTTGATCGCTTATGACCTATTGCGCCTCGGCGATGAGGATTTGCGTCAGCAAGCCTTAAGCATGCGGCGCGAAAAACTTCACGTGCTTGCCGCAAAGCTTTCTGGTGCTTTGATGCTTTCGCCTTGTTTTTCGCTTTCACGATGGACCGATCTTGCCGAATTGCGACATCAGGCCAGTCAACTTAGGGCCGAGGGCTTGATGCTCAAACATCGCGACAGTCATTATGGCCTGGGTCGTTCAAAGATGTATCAAGGCGATGGCTTGCGCGGTGGCTGGTGGAAATGGAAACAAGACCCATTCACGCTTGATGCTGTATTAATCTATGCCCAGGCAGGCCACGGAAGACGGGCTAATTTATATACCGATTACACGTTTGCGGTACGAAGCCCCAATGGGTGGTTGAGTTTGGCAAAGGCTTATTCGGGTCTAAGTGATGCGGAGATTCGTGAGGTCGACGCCCGGATTCGAAAGACAACTCGCGAGCAGTTTGGGCCGGTAAGGGTTGTCGAACCCAGTATGGTCTTTGAAATAGCGTTTGAAGCGATCGCGCCAAGCAAGCGGCATAAGGCGGGCTTTGCCCTGAGATTCCCACGGATGCTGCGATGGCGAAGGGATAAGCGCATCGAAGACGCTGACAGTATTGAACGCCTGCACGAACTTTATAGGATGACCGGCGCATGAGCAGCCAAGGCTATAGGATGGCAGGCGCATGAGCAGCCGATTGATCGGTGTTTTGGGTGTCGACTTTACCAGTGCACCGGGCGCAAAAAAGCCGATTGTGCTTGCCCGCGCTGTGCTTGAAGGCCGATCCGATCGGATGCCCGCAACATCGCGCTTAAAGCTATTAGGGTTTGAACGATTGAGTGATTGGCACGCATTTGAGCGCTTTTTGCATGCACCTTGGAGCGATCGTCAAGCCTATGATCCGTCTGTAATGGTGGGTGGCTTCGACTTTCCATTTGGGTTGCCTAAAGAGCTCTTAAAGGCATGGCAATGGGATCAACTCGATTATCGGCAAATCGCTATGAAGTTTGCTTGCAAGCATCGCAGCTATTGGGTTGCTGCCTTAAAGCGCTTCTGTGAGCCACGCCCGGTGGGCCATAAGTTTGCTCATCGTGCCTGCGATGGCCCTGCAGGCTCGAGTCCATCGATGAAATGGGTGAATCCGCCCGTCGTTTTCATGTATCGCGAAGGATTTAAGCGGCTGATTGATGCGGGCTGGCATTTGCCGGGCTTTGACACCCCATTGGATATTGACACACCAATGGTTACTGACACCCCATTGGATAGTGAAGTAGCATCGGACGTTGAGGTTCTTGTGGATGTCGAGACACCAGTGGCCCTTGAGGCTTATCCAGGACATCTAGCACGCGCACTGATTGGCAAGCTTTCTTATAAATCAGATAGCGTGCCCAACGACCCCAAGCGTTTGGAAATCCGAAGCGCCATGCTTAAGGCCTTGGCTGCAAGACTTCCCTTTGAGTTTATCGTGGATCAAATCCATACCGATCTAATGCTTGAAGATGGTCGTGGTGATGCGATCGACGCATGGCTTTGTGCGATTCAAGCTGCCTGGGCTGCAATGAAAGGCCCACCATATTGGGGAGCTGACGAGGATGCTGATCCGCAGGAGGGTTGGATTGCCTCAATTGATTTGGCCAGCCAATTAAAGCCCAAGGCATGAGTGGTTTGTCCAAACGCGCCGAAGAAAGTCGTTCAGCCCTCAAGGCCTGCGTGGATCACTACTTTGCCTCGCGTGGCTGGAAGCCTCTTGCCTTTCAACGCGAGACATGGCGTGCCATCGCGCAGGGCCAAAGTGGCCTCGTTCATGCGCCAACCGGCATGGGTAAGACGCAAGCGCTTTGGCTTGGCGCTTGTATGCAAAGCCTGAGGGTTCACAAGCGCTCACAGGCTGCAAGCACGCTAAACGGTCCGACCCTTTTATGGATTACGCCGATGCGTGCATTGGCGAGCGATAGCCTGTCCGCCCTACGCGAACCCTTTGTCGACACGCTTTGGGCAAAGCGATTCGAGGTGGGTATGCGCACAGGGGACAGCACAAGCGCTGAGCGTCAGCGTCAAGCGCGGCGTTGGCCATTTGCACTGATCACCACGCCCGAGAGCCTTCATCTCATACTATCGCGCGCTGATGCAACAGCGGTACTGGGCAGCGTCCGATTCGTGATGGTTGACGAGTGGCATGAACTTATCGGTAGCAAGCGTGGGGTGATGCTTCAACT
>OMIE01000109.1 GCA_900299025.1 Burkholderiaceae bacterium | reverse complement strand
CGCTTGGTGGCACCCAGAGCTTCTCGCAACTTGTCACGCCGACCGTTGCTGATCCAGCAGTCGCTCTCGCTCAAAACCAGGACTGGACGGGTCGGCCGATATACCGTGAGAACCATAACCCGCTTAACCCACAGCCAGGCACCGCTCTTGTGAAAGACTCAGCCACGCCTTGGTCCAAAATAATCGCCCAAGCACTCAACCGAATCTCAGGCGGTACGGCTTATCAGCCCGGTGCATGGAGTCCAACGCCTGATCAAATCGATTATGTGATCGGTCAACTCACAGGCGGGGTAGGGCGCGAAATAGGTAAGCTTTCTCAAACGATTACAGCGCCGCTCACAGGCGATGAGTTACCCGAGCACAAAATACCGTTCTTGGGGCGGCTTTATGGCAGCACACAGGGCGTATCGGGTGAGTCCGAGCTCTTTTACAAGAACATCAAACGGTTGAATCAGATCGAGAACGAATACAAAGGACGCATGAAGGCAGGCGAAGACGCTGAAAGCTTTAGAAAGCAAGAACCGCTTGTTGATCACATCGGACTTGGCAATCAGGCTGAAGCTGCGGTGAGCAAACTACGGAGACAAGGAAGGGAAGAGCGGTTGCGTGCCGATCCCGGCTGGCAGGAACGCGTGAAGCGCATCGATCAGCAGATTGAGGGCGTGATGCGGGAGGTGAATCGGGGGGTTGGAAAGTAGCGACTGTTCGAATCTCAATTGCCCCGCCATGAAGATTTGCTTCAAATCTTCAATCCCCGAACTCAAGCCATTAATCTGATTCGGCTTTTCTCGGTCAGCTCCTGACCTGAGATTGAAGAAAGTCCCTTCATACAGGGGCTTCAGCTCGGTTGAGACGTTGTTCTGCTCAGAACCACTTGACTGAGCGAGTTCGAAAAATCCAACTAGAACCATGGCTTACGCGATTTTGCCTTAACCCCTGCTGCCGTACTGCCTCGAAAGAGTCAGGCGCGTGGACTGCCCCAAAGCGCTCTTGCTGTCATTGCGTGCATGCGATGATGTTCTATGCTGACTGTGGCAGACTTCTCAAGATTCAATTTCCCGTTGTAAGTCAATCCAGGCCGGATCAAAACTCAGCTTTTTGCCATGGGTGAATTGGACTCTAAAACCCGCCAAAAAGGGGCCACGTCCCTCGTGCTACTGGTCCGGCAGTACTCTTCCCAGGAGTGCTCCGCCACGATCCTAAGAAACAGAGATGTTGAGACTGGGCAGGTCGCATCGCAGTGATTTTTCTCTGCCAATCTGCGCCTGAATGCCTGGATCGACATGGTGGAGCCAGGCGTGATCGTCTTCAGTTCAGCCGCCACCTCGATTGGACATGAGATATGCAATTTGGACCCCTTTGGGATTCCCGCGAAATCTTTATCGAGGATCACGTGATGGGGCGGTTTCGCCTTCATTTTTTCACCCCATGTTTTCTTTGGTCTTGGCATGGCTGACTCCTGTTGTTTGGTGGGGCCAAGTATCCAGAATCCGGTTTGTAGTGCAGATAATCCCCGGGAAAATACCCAGTCTGCGCTGCACAATCAATCAGGACCCAATTCGAATCCCTGACTCCACCAAGATCAGGGGGTCAGAAAACTGAGCGAGTCGGTTAAACAATCGCTTCTGGGCCGCCAGAATAAGTCCTGCTAACTCACTCAGTCGGGGGTTGTTCGCTTCAAGAATAATTTGCACAAGGCGACCAAAGTGGCTTCACCAAGCTTCGCGCTGGACTTGGCTGAGGCAAGCGCCCCGAGCTGTACCGTGAACTCGAGCTGTCTGAGGTCCATGTCGCCAACTATCTGCATGGCCCTGGCGTAAAGGTTCTGCTTGTCGAGGCGGTGTTAGGCGCTCACTACCGAGAGCGTACTGGTACCATTCGCCCCTGATTTTCAGCGTTTCGTCGCAGTCGCCTTTGTTTGCGATGCAGCTCTTGCTAGCGTGCCGCCAGCTTCCAATTTCACCCGAAAGGACAACACTCCATGTCGCGCCACCGCAAGACCTCCATGATCCCGATTGCCCTGACGCTGTCGCTTCTGCTGCCGGCACCCATCGTGGCTAGTGCCCAGTCGAACACGCTCATTCCTCGGCATGCCATCTTCGGCAACCCGGAACGCGCCGGCGCTCAGGTAAGCCCGGACGGAAAGTTCGTCTCGTTCCTGGCGCCGTACGAGGGCGTCATGAATGTGTGGGTGGTCGAGCGCGGTAAGCCGCTCACCGCCGCTAAGCCCATGACGAGCGAGAAAGTGCGCCCAATCCGCGCATATAGCTGGATGGCGAATGGCGAGGACATCGTCTACGCCCAGGACAAGGGCGGCGACGAGAATTTCCTACTGTATGCGGTGAATGTGAAGACCAGCAAGGAGCGCACGCTCACAGATTTCAAGGGCGTAAGGGTGCAAAAGTATGGTTCCTCACTCAAGCGGCCCGACGAACTGGTGGTGGGCATCAACGACCGCGATAAGCGCTTCCACGACCCGTATCTCCTTAACGTTAAAACCGGAGCGCTCAAGAAACTCTTCGAGAACACGGCCCAGTACTCGGGCTTCATGGTCGACGACGCGCTCGACGTTCGCTTCGCCACCAAGTCGACGCCCGATGGCGGCTGGGAAATGTTCCGGCTCGAGGGCGGCAGGGCGACTGCGTTTGACAAGGTCGGATTCGAGGATTCACAGACCACCTCCCCAGAGGGCCTCACGCGGGACGGCAAGACGCTCTACTGGCGCGAGAGCCGGGGCCGCAACACCCCCGCGTTCATGGCCATTGACCTCGACACGGGCGCTAGGCGTACCATCGGCGAGGACCCTCGTGCCGATTTCGGTGGTTCTATCGTGGATCCCGCCACCGGCCGCGTCCTGGCCTACACCGTCAATTACCTCAAGAACCAATGGCGAGCCGTCGACGATACGGTGAAGGGCGACATCGACTTCCTTGATGGGCAACTGAAGGGCGAGTGGGGCGTACAGAGCCAGACCCGCAACGGGCGCATCTGGGTCATAGGCCACGATCCCGTCACTGCCCCGGCACGCACGCTGGTCTTTGACCGTGACGCCAAGTCGCTCACGGAGCTCTACGTCGCCCGCCCCGCGCTCATCGGCGCGCCTTTGCCCACCATTTGCCCGCTGGAAATCCGCTCCCGCGATGGCATGACGCTCGTCTCCTACCTCGCGCTTCCCGCGGGATCCGACAAGGACGGCGATTGCCGCCCTGATACGCCGATGCCCTTGGTTCTCAATGTGCACGGCGGCCCCTGGGCGCGTGATGGCTTCGGCTACGACGCTCAGAGCACGTGGCTCACCAACCGCGGCTATGCGTCGCTGCAGGTGAACTTCCGCTCGTCGACCGGATTCGGCAAGTCGTTCATCAACGCCGGCGACCGGGAATGGGGCCGCAAGATGCACGACGACCTGATCGACGGCATCGACTGGGCCGTCACGAACAAGGTGGCGCTCCCCGACAAGATCGCGATCTACGGCGGTTCCTACGGTGGCTATGCGGCGCTGTGGGGCGCCACCAACACGCCCGATCGATTCGCGTGTGCCGTGGCGGTCGTTGCGCCCTCGAACCTTGAAACGTTGCTCGCCACCGTGCCGCCCTACTGGGAATCGTTCCGGGAGCAGCTCTACCGACGCGTGGGAGACCCGCGCACGGAAGTCGGCAAAGCGCTGCTCACGGAGCGCTCACCGCTCACGCACGTGGATCGCATTTCACGCCCGCTGCTGATAGGTCAGGGCGCCAACGACCCGCGCGTCAAGCAGGCTGAGGCGGATCAGATCGTAACGGCGATGCAGAAGAAGAACATCCCTGTGACTTATGTGCTCTTCCCCGACGAAGGGCACGGCTTCGCGCGTCCCGCAAACCGGACGTCCTTTTATGCTGTGACGGAGGCTTTCCTGTCGCGCTGCCTCGGCGGGTGCTTCGAGCCCCCGGGCAAGGATTTCGATGGCGCGTCGATTACCGTGCCGACGGGCATGGAGCACGTGCCGGGCCTCAAGGAAGCGCTTGCCCGGAAGTGAGGCATTGGGGTGACGGGCACGGTGTCGGCGCGTTGCCTGGGGTGTACCGCCGCAGCGCCGATAGGTCGCCGGCCTTCATCGAGGCGGTTTCGCACACCGACGACGAGCGCATGAGCTTGTGCTGTCCGTGATCGAACTGCTGATGAAGTTACTAACTTACCAGGCTGTGCTAGTCGAGGAGATGGGCCGGGTAAGCACATAAGAGGTCCATCAACTGCCTCGCGAAGCTTTGCGCGAAACCGATCAGTGAGGTACCGTCATTGCGCTCTCTAGGCTACTTGCAAGATTGCGATCCGATTTATTTTGAGAATCTGAGAAAGGCAAGTTCGTCGGCGATCAGTTGGCATCGAGCTTCGGATCGAACTATCATCACCTCTTTCGCCTTGTTTGAGTTAGCACTCGTTTATTGAACACTTATGGAGTGTGCATGATCAATCTTAAAAACCCCAAGACGTTTTCAAGTCTCCTGCGTCAACTCGCTTTTGCGGCGGGCGCCGTGATGATCGGTATCGGTATGGCCCAAGCTGCAAACCTCAAATGGGCCGCCCAAAACGATATCCTCACACTAGACCCGCATTCGCAAAACCACGCGACGACAAACAATATTGTGGGCCACGCCTACGAGGGCCTGGTACGTTATGATAAAAACTACCGAATCGAGCCTTGCCTTGCGACCAGCTGGCAAACGGTAAATCCAACAACATGGCGATTTAACCTGCGCAAAGATGTGAAATTCCATGACGGATCAACATTCACAGCAGACGATGTGATTTTTTCGTTTGATCGTATCCGGCAACCTCAGGGGACGATGCAAATTTATGTCGCGGGCGTTAAAGAAATCAAAAAAGTTGATGATCACACCATCGATATGATTCTTGACAAACCGAATCCTGTGTTGCTGAACAGTCTGGTGACTTTTCTCATCATGGATAAGGAATGGGCTGCAAAGAACAAATCAGAGAAAGTTCAGGATTACAAGGCAAAAGAAGATACATTTGCATCACGAAACACCAACGGTACAGGGCCCTTTGTGATCAAAGAATGGTCGCCTGATCAGCGTATCGTGATGACCGCGAATAAGTCTTGGTGGGGTAAATCCGAAGGCAACGTTACCGATGTGACCTACACGCCCATTAAGGCTGATGCCACAAGAATTGCAGCTCTGCTTGCAGGTGATGTGGATTTAGTTACCGATTTGCCCACCCAAGATGTTGCGCGCTTGCGATCGACTGCGAGCTTGTTTGTACTTGATGGCCCAGAAGTACGAACGATTTTTATCGGTATGGATCAGGGCAGTGATGAATTGAAGTATGGCCCTAAAGGTAAAAATCCTTTTAAGGATGTAAGGGTTCGTCGGGCACTCTCAATGGCGGTAGATCGAGCAGCGATTCAGCGCACTATCATGCGTAATCTGTCGATCCCCGCAGCAATTATGGTTGCTCCTGGTGTTCATGGCCACACCCCTGAGCTTGATAAAACTGTTTCTGCCAACGTCGAAGGCGCAAAAAAGTTACTTGCTGAAGCCGGTTACCCAAATGGCTTTGATTTCACGCTCGACTGCCCCAATAACCGTTATGTTAATGATGAAGAGGTCTGCCAGGCGGTGGTTGGCATGTGGGCCAAGATCGGTGTGAAGACTAAACTCAATGCAATGCCCTTTGGGCCCTTCATCTCAAAGATTCAAAACTTTGATTCAAGTGCCTATTTGCTCGGCTGGGGCGTCGCTACTTACGACGCGCAGTACAGCTTGCAGTCATTAGTTCGGACAAAGACCACCGGCGCTGACGGTAACTTCAATTTAAGCAAGGTAAGCCATCCGAAGGTCGATGCGCTGGTTGATGCGATGAAGACTGAGATGGATAAGGCTAAACGTGATGCAATGATTCGCGATGCTTTAACAATCACTCGCGATGATGCGCTTTACATCACCTTGCATCATCAAATGCGCCCCTGGGCGATGAAGAAGTCGGTAAGCATTGCTCATAACTCCAACGATGCCCCGAAAATGTATTACGCGACTGTAAAATAGCTATCATATTTATATTTTTAATCGCATGTTCAACTAAGATATTGTTGACATGTTTGCCTTTATCGTTCGGAGATTGCTTCAGGCCAGCATGGTAATGCTGGTCGTTGCATTTATAGCGTTTTCTTTATTTCAATATGTTGGCGATCCCGTTCTTTCAATGCTCGGACAGGATGCCACCAGTGAACAACGCGCGCAGCTAAGAGCCGACTTGGGACTTAACGAACCCTTTTACGTGCAGTTCGCACATTTTGTGGGAAATGCGGTTCAGGGCGAGTTTGGGGTGTCGTACAGGCAGGGAAGGAAAGTCTCGGAGTTGCTCGCCGAGCGTTTTCCGGCGACCCTGGAGCTCGCAGTGTGCGCGGCACTTATTGCGCTTATCACCGGTATACCCATGGGCGTTTACACTGCCTTAAAGAGGGGTGGTTTTTTAAGTCAGTTGTTTATGGGTATTTCGCTGCTTGGTGTGTCGTTGCCAGTTTTTTTAGTAGGAATATTTTTTATTCTATTTTTTGCGGTATTGCTTGGCTGGTTGCCTTCGTATGGTCGAGGCGAAGTGGTTCAGTGGGGACGATTCAGTACCGGTTTGATCACGGTCGATGGTCTTAAACATATCGTACTTCCTGCGATTACCCTGGCACTATTCCAGCTTGCTTTGATTATGCGTATGGTTCGCGCTGAGATGCTTGAAGTGCAACGCACGGATTACATCAAATTTGCCAGGGCAAGAGGACTCAGTGAGAGGCTCGTTAACTTTAGCTATGCGCTTAAAAATACACTGGTCCCGGTAATCACAATTGTTGGCCTGCAACTCGGGTCCTTGATTGCCTTTGCTATCGTTACGGAAACTGTATTTCAATGGCCAGGTATGGGTTTGTTGTTCATTCAATCGGTGCAGACGGCCGACGTACCAATCATGGCAGCCTACCTCGTGATGATTTCTTTTGTATTTGTGAGCATTAACTTGGTCGTCGATATGCTTTATGTGATGGTTGATCCAAGGCTTCGGGTTGACCCTTCAGGGGCAGGGCGCCACTGATGCTCAAACAATGGCTCGATGGCCCAGTGCTCTACAGCTTTAGTCAGTCGCGGCTTGCGCAAGTTGCAGCTGTGGTTGCGTTGCTTATGATTTGTGGGGCCTTGTTTGCGCCTTGGCTTGCACCACTTAATCCCTTTGACCTCGCGAGTCTGGATCTTAACGACTCATTATTACCCCCAGCATGGGCGGCGCAGGGGCAGGGCAAGTACGTGCTTGGAACTGACGATCAAGGCCGTGATGTGCTCTCGACGATTCTTTACGGTTCGCGTATCTCTTTACTTGTTGGTTTTAGCTCGGTCTTGCTTGCGATGTTTCTTGGCGTTGGCCTTGGCCTGCTTTCGGGTTTTTTGGGTGGCCGACTTGATGCGATCATTATCCGAATCGCCGACGTGCAGCTGTCCTTTCCCGCTATCCTGATCGCGCTCTTGATTGATGGCGTCGCTAGGGTTGTGTTTGCTGACCAGGGCCATGGCGACCAAATGGCTATCCTCGTGCTAATCGGATCGATTAGCCTTGCCAACTGGGTCTCCTACGCACGTACAGTGCGGGGTTCGACTCTTGTGGAAAAGAATAAGGAGTATGTCCAGGCGGCAAGAGTGATTGGTGTGCCCGCAATTGCGATCATGATCAAGCATGTCTTGCCAAATGTCATGGGTCCAGTGCTGGTGATTGCAACCATCAACATTGCGACTGCGATCATCACGGAGGCAACCTTGTCGTTTCTCGGTGTGGGTGTGCCACCAACAACCCCTTCACTCGGTACGATGATTAATAACGGCAATAATTTCCTTTATTCCGGTGAGTGGTGGCTGGTCGTTTTTCCAGGTCTTGCGCTGGTCTTGCTGTGTATGTCTGTGAATTTGCTCGGTGATTGGTTGCGTGATGCCCTCAATCCAAAATTACAATAGCGATCAATATGGTGAAGCGCCTTTACTGGAGCTTCGTCATTTGCAAGTGGAGTTTCCGACCCGCAAGGGTCTTTTAAGAGCACTCGATGATGTGTCCTTCAGCATTATGCGTGGCGAAACCCTCGGTGTTGTGGGTGAATCGGGGGCAGGTAAATCATTAACAGGCGCTGCGATTATCGGTTTGCTTGAACCGCCAGGACGTATTGCGGGTGGAGAGATTTGGCTCGAGGGGCGCCGCATCGATTCGCATTCCCCAGAGGCAATGCGCAAACTGAGAGGCAAAGAGATTGCTGCGATTTTCCAAGATCCGCTCACCTCACTGAATCCCTTGTTTACCGTCGGACGTCAGCTTACTGACACGATTCAAACGCATTTGTCGCTTACTTATTCGCAGTCGCGACAAAGGGCTGTTGAGTTGCTTGCACGAACAGGGATTCCAGCTCCTGAGCTGCGTATTGATCACTATCCGCATCAGTTTTCAGGCGGCATGCGGCAACGTGTCGTGATTGCGCTTGCACTCGCGGCAGAACCTAAGTTAATTATTGCTGACGAGCCCACCACAGCGCTCGATGTATCGATACAAGCACAGATCATTCGTTTGCTCAAACAGGTCTCCAGGGATTTAGGAACATCGATCATGTTGATTACCCACGATATGGGTGTGATCGCTGAAACGGCTGACCGGGTTGCAGTGATGTACGCGGGCCGTGTGGCGGAGATCGGTGCGGTTGACGCCATGATCCATCGCCCCAAGCATCCTTATACCAAAGGGCTAATGGCATCGATTCCTTCGATTCGTGCGCATCGTGACCGGCTTGCGCAGATTGAGGGCGCGATGCCTCGACTCGATGTCATCCCAAAGGGTTGCGCATTTAACCCCCGCTGTGCGGCGCGTTTTTCGCGCTGCCTCATCGAGCGCCCCGAATTGCAGGATGCTGGAGAGTCTCGGGCCGCCTGCTGGGCCTTAAGCCAATGATGTCTGCTGCCTATTCGGAATCGATCCCCTTGGCGCAATCTGGTGGGGAAACGCTTGTTCAGGTCAAGCAGGCGAGTAAGCACTTTGATGTGAGTGAGCCCTGGTTGAACCGATTAATTGAGCGAAAGCCAAGACGCTTTTTGCATGCAGTTGATCAAGTAAGCTTCGAGATAAAAAAGGGCGAAACCTTCGGCCTCGTCGGAGAGTCGGGTTGCGGTAAGTCGACCGTTGCACGTCTTTTGGTCGGTCTTTATGACTGCAGTGGTGGGGAAGTTCGGTTCGAAGGGTATCCGTTACAAGAGATTGATCGTATTAAAGAGAGTAACTCAACATCCTTGCGTAGAAAAATCCAAATGATTTTTCAAGATCCTTACGCAAGTCTCAATCCCCGGTGGACCGTTGGCCAGATTGTTGCCGAACCACTCAAGGTACATCGTTTGCTTGAGAGTCGATCTGCAATCCAAGAGCGGGTGGCCGTACTGCTCGGTCAGGTCGGTTTGGCTGCTTCGGATGCGGCTCGATATCCACATCAGTTTTCAGGGGGGCAGAGGCAGCGCATCTCGATTGCGCGTGCACTTGCTTCGGAACCCGAGTTTCTGGTTTGCGACGAACCCACCTCAGCACTTGATGTTTCGGTCCAGGCGCAGGTACTCAACCTCATGAAGGACTTGCAAAAACAGCGCGGACTCACCTACTTGTTTATTTCGCACAATCTTGCAGTTGTAAGGCATGTAAGTGACCGTGTTGGCGTGATGTATTTAGGACGTCTTGTTGAAGTTGCGCCCAACGATGTATTGTTTGAGAAAGCATTACATCCCTACACGCGAATGCTCTTGGACGCGATACCGGATTTAGAACGTACTGGGAAAGATCGAACACCTGTCGCTGGTGAGGTACCTAATCCGCTGGCCCCGCCAAGTGGCTGTGCCTTTCACCCACGCTGTCCGAAGGCAAAAGCTCGATGCCAGCGCGAGCGGCCAGCATTGACCATGGTTGACGAAACACGCCAGGTTGCCTGTTTTGCAATTACCGATCCAGACTTTGATAAGCGCGATGCGCGTTAGGGGGCGGAACCTTTAAGCAAAATGCCGTCTTTCATAATCCACTGGATGCCTTCGCCCTGACCGCACAGAATATTGATATCTTCAAGTGGATTGCCTCTAAGCAGGATCAGGTCAGCAATAGCCCCTTCGTATACATCGCCCAGCTCATGTTCTCGTTGAAGCAATTTTGCTGCCTCGCAAGTCGCAGCCTTTACCGCCGCAGCTGGTCCGAGCACCGAGGCGCGAAGACGGAATTCTTCAGATTGCATTCGCTGCGTAGGCCCTAATAAATCACTGCCATATGCCATGGAAACGCCGGCCTTTGCGAAGATCTCGAGCGAGCGCAAGCCATGTCCTCGAACTGATTCGATTTTTGTAAGTGATTCTAAGGGCAGTCCGAGTGCCTTGCCTTCTTGAGCCAGTGCATCGTAAGTGACAAGCGTTGGGACGGCGAAAGCACCCTTATCGGCCATCATCGTAGCAGCTTCATCATCGACCAAATTACCATGTTCGATGCTCCGCACACCACATCGAATCGCGCGCTTTATTGCCCGCGCTGTATACGCATGCGCCATCACATAGCTCGAAGCATTATCTGCCTCTTCAACAGCGGCTTTGATTTCGTCTTCGCTGTAGCCCAGAGCGTGGATTGGATCATTAGGGGAAGCAACGCCGCCTGAGGCCATGATCTTGATCTGGGTTGCTCCACGTTGAATCTCCTCTCGAACGGCTTTACGCATCGCGTCAACCCCATCGACAATCCTTGCAATGGCGCCAACCTTTACCGTACATGCACATGGTTCAATCACGTCATTACGCTCGCGCATATCGCCATGGCCACCGGTCTGCGACAAAGCACGCCCGGACGGAAAAATCCTTGGCCCAAGAATGGTGCCATCTGCAGTTGCTTGCCTGAGAGCATCGTCGGCACCGCCGGCATCGCGAACCGTGGTGAAGCCGCGTCTAATCATGCCCTCCAGAATCGGCACAGCGCGCAGGACTGCGAGAACATTAGGAAGCCGACCAAGCTGGCCTAGGTGCATTTGTGAGGCCAGTACGTGCACATGACAGTCAATCAACCCAGGCATCAGGACGCCTTGGCTGGCTTCTATCTGTTTTGCAGCATCTGCCGGCAAGTTTTCAAACCACTGCCTTAGCGTTTGAGCTGCTTCGCTCGGAAGCATTGTTTTGATGCGATTGTCTTCAATCAATAGGTCGCAGCTTGGGGTGAGGGATGCCTTCCGGGTTTTGAGAATACGCGCGTTACGGATCAAGATTCGTTGGATCATCAACCAATCGTAGCGGATAACTAGGCGATGAGCTCACATATGCCACGCTTCATCTGCTCGATGAGATAAATAGCGTGAACCTTTCTTTGCAGGGGGCACTTGGGAACCTCGTTTTTAATGTTCCTTGTACTCCTCCCATTAAAGCATCGGCTTTGGATTAGCTGTCGCCTTGTTAAGATTGCGATAGGCTTACAGTTCTTGATGTGCTCGCTGATGATTAGGGTCCCTTTTGTCAAAGAAGCACTGCTGCAACTGAACATGGCGGTGCTTGCGCTTGGCACAGCAGTCTTGCTAGGAACCTCATTTGTCTTTGGTTTCCTTGCTGGTGGAGAGGCGCTGCCAGCATGACTAATTCAAATCGCCTAGCGCTCGCATCGAATATGACTAGCGCGACAATGTTTTTGCGGGGCGCATTGATCTGGTAGGTTTTTCACATAGCTGTTAATGCCACTAAAAGGGGACTAGCAGTAGCATGCGGATAGACTTCCTGGCGGCCGGATGACTTGGAGAATCGGGCAGTTCGATGGATGCAACAACTTCGCGTCTTGCTCATCTAGATAATACGAACTGGCTTATCGTCACGATCGGCATTATTGCACTGGCCGTTGCCATGGGTATTGGGCGTTTCGCATTCACGCCTTTGATGCCGTTGATGCTGCGCGATGCTACTCTAACGCTGGTCTCAAGTGCAGAATGGGCAGCGGCCAACTATTTTGGCTATCTGATTGGCGCGCTGTCCGCTGCCTGGTTCTCAAAGAACCCGCGTTGCGGCCTAAAGGTGGCACTCATTGGGGTTACGTTGGCGACCCTCGCTGTTGCCGCGATAGGTCAAGCGTCGCCTCCTCATATAGGTGCCCTCTTGCGCTGCGCCGCAGGCCTCTTTAGTGCCTGGACGCTGATAAGCACTAGTGAATCCATTCAAGGTAGCAGCTTGGCCATGGATCGCATAAGTCAGTTAGACGCATATTTGGATCGATATGGTTTAACGAGGCAACGACAACCGCTGGCATTGAAGCACTTGGCTGGTATCACGAGAAAAAAGATGACGTTCGGATTATCGGCCTGGGACCTGAGCACGATTGGTCTAGTCATGCGGCAGATGCTTTTGGGCTTATGTGCATCACCTGTCTCTTATACACATCTCCGAGCCCACGAGACGCTACGCTATCTCGTATGCCGTCTTCTG
>OMIE01000108.1 GCA_900299025.1 Burkholderiaceae bacterium | reverse complement strand
TTGAAGCATACCTGGTTGATCGCAACGAAAACCCAACAAGCAGCAATACCCATAAAAAGGCCCTAGAGATCTCAAAAACTGCAAAAGCTTGTTGGGAGATCGAAGGCATAGATGCGCAACTGGCAGCTCTTGCATTCGACCCAAGTGTGCAAGCGATCTACATCGAAGCGCTCATCTATGCTTGGGATTTATCGGTTCGGGCAGCCCATCTGGACCAAAATCACGGCTTTTTCAATCCAACCAGTCTTTGCTTACGGCTTGAAGGCGGTGAACATCTACCCTGCGATCTAGAACTCATTGCTCCTGATCCTGCTCAAGTCAGGGGGCATTGGGAAGTCGCTACCACGCTGCAAAAGCATGGGAATACAGCCGCTTGGGGCTTTGGCCGGTATCACGCCGAAAACTATGATGATCTTGCTGATCATCCCGTTGAAATGGGGTCCTTCTCAAAGTTCGAGTTTCAAGCCTGTGGCGTGCCACACTGGCTGATCGTGACTGGTCGCCATCGTTTTGATGACGTTCGTGTTTGTCGTGATTTAAAGAAGATTTGTGAAACCCAAATCCGTTTCTTTGATCCAGAAGCCAAGGCGCCCTTTGATCAATACATGTTTCTTCTCACGGTGCTCGGCGAGGGCTATGGAGGCCTTGAGCACCGTGACTCGACAGCCTTGATCTGTCAGAGAGATGACCTTCCCGCGCCAAAACAGGCCAGTTCTTCGGCTAACCAAAGCCTCTCAGGCGGCTTAGCTGACCCAAAAGTTGTCACAGGCCTCGCTGAGCAAAGTGACGGCAAGCGCTCCTCAGTCTCTAGCGAAAGCGAAAAGGTCGATGAGCCTAGCGAAGCTTATCAGCGGTTCTTGGGCCTTGCGAGCCATGAGTATTTTCATGCTTGGCACGTCAAACGCATCAAGCCTTCAATCTTTGCCCGCTACGACTTCGACCAGGAAAATTACACGCGTTTGCTATGGGTCTTTGAAGGATTCACCTCTTATTACGACGATTTAATGCTCCTGCGATCCGGTGTCATTTCGAAACGTCGCTATTTGAAATCACTCGAGTCGACCATTAATCAAGTGCTAAGAAATCCCTCAAGAAAGGTTCAAAGCCTTGCTGAATCAAGTTTTGATGCTTGGATAAAATACTATCGGCAAGACGAAAACGCTGCCAATGCTGTCGTGAGCTACTACGCCAAAGGGGCAATTGTTGCACTTTGTATCGACTTGTTGCTAAGAAGGGAGAGCAATCAAGAAACCAGCCTCGACGATTTCATGCGCCTTTTATGGCATCGCTACGGTAAAGATTTTTATCACCAAGAGCGGCCTACCGACAATAACGCCAGAGGACTTGACGAAGATGGATTCGTCCCGCTTCTTTTTGAGGCCTGTGGCATCGAAGCCATAGCAAAGCGCGAAGCGATGATGCTACAAATCAAGCAATGGGTTGAGGGCCGCGTCGAGCTACCGCTTGGGGACTTGCTTGCGAGCGCTGGAGTTCGGCTTTCCTATAAGCCGACAGCCTTAACTCATGGCATGCGGTACAGCATCAACCAACAACAAATGATGATAAATGCGGTACTCATTGGATCTGCGGCGCATGAAGCGGGCCTATCCGCTGGCGATCAAATCCTTGCGATCGATGGCTTAAGGGCGAGCGAGTCAAGGCTTAAGGAGGCAATCGAGCGTTGTGAGGCGCCCATTGACGTCGTTGCTTTCAGACGCGATGAGCTATTTTGTACAACGCTCAAACCCCTTCCCGAAACCAACCCCGAGGTCATACTCGAGTTTGATACGGCCTAACTGCACGAGACTAAATTGACGCCTAAGATTCCCAGATCATTGACGCCTAAGATCCCTGATCAGGTTTGCTGAACAAAAAGCGCCTCGAGCGCCTCGCCTGGTACCGAAGCCCTCATGAAGGCCTCGCCAACCAGAAAACCGTATACATCTCTTTCAAGCATGCTTAGCACGTCGCTGCGACTTAAGATGCCGCTTTCAGTCACCAGCAGCTTGTCATGCGGGATTTCAGGCAAAAGCGAAAACGTGGTTTCAAGACTAACTTCGAAGGTATGTAAGTTTCTATTATTAATACCTAGCAAGCTCGTCTTAAGTCTGAGGGCTCGATCCAATTCATCTCGATTATGAATCTCGACAAGTACATCAAGCCCACATTCAAGGGCGCAATCCTCCAAGTCCCTAAGCCTGTGGTCATCGAGCGCGGCAACAATCAACAAAATGCAATCTGCTCCTGCCGCGCACGCTTGGTAGACCTGCCATCGATGGCACAGAAAATCCTTTCGAATAACAGG
This sequence comes from Burkholderiaceae bacterium, assembly GCA_900299025.1. Taxonomy (GTDB): domain Bacteria; phylum Pseudomonadota; class Gammaproteobacteria; order Burkholderiales; family Burkholderiaceae_E; genus UBA3064. Next base: position 2,246 of record OMIE01000108.1, on the reverse strand, counting down.
TAATGCACAAGCGTCACGGGCAGCAACGAGGTGAGCAAGTTCGCCCTGAAAGAAGCCTTCATCAGTCAGCACTGATAAGCAGGATGCGCCATGGAGCTCATAACTTTTTGCGATGGCAGGTGGATCGAAATCTTCGCGCAATAATCCTTTACTGGGACTTGCGCGCTTGATCTCAGCAATTACCGCTGGCTGTTTGGCCTTCACTCGAGCACTCATAGCCCGTGCAAAACCCCGTGGATGGTCGACCTGCAAACGTCTTTGGGCAGCCTCTTCCATCAGTGACAGAGGCGTTTGCAAAAGGCCTTGCTCGACCTCCTTTGCTTTGACAGCCATAATACTTTCTAGAATTTTGCTCATCACATGCTCAATGCTGAGGTCCTGCCGCAAGCTGCTGGCTTAGGCTAACGAAGCTTTCGAGCTTTTGGCGAGCAGCGCCCGATCTTGCAGTGTCACGCGCCAAGGCCAAACCCTCTGCGATTGAGCCGGCAAGTCCTGCTGCATAGAGCGCTGCACCGGCATTTAAGGAAACGATCTCAAAAGCTGTGCCAGGCTTGCCCTCAATCGCTTGAAGCAACATAGCCCGAGACTGTTGCGCGTTTTCAACACGTAAGCTTCGATGACTCATCATTGGCATACCAAAATCTTCGGGATGGATCTCGTACTCTAGGATTTCGCCATGCCTGAGTTCGCCCACCATGGTGGCAGCTCCCAAGGAAATCTCGTCCATGCCGTCTTTACCCCAAACAACCAGCGCATGCTTTGCACCTAAATTCTTTAGTACGCGAATTTGAATCCCCACAAGGTCAGGATGAAACACGCCCATCAAGATATTAGGCGCAGCTGCAGGATTTGTTAGTGGCCCTAAAATATTAAAGATTGTTCGCACCCCAAGCTCGCGACGAATCGGCGCTACATTTTTCATTGCAGGATGGTGATTCGGGGCAAACATGAAGCCCAATCCGATTTCATCAATACAACGCGCGACTTGTTGCGCTTGAAGATTAATCTGTGCCCCTAGGGCTTCGAGCACGTCGGCGCTTCCTGACTTAGAAGATACTCCGCGATTGCCGTGCTTAGCGACCTTTGCGCCTGCTGCGGCAACCACGAACATCGACGCTGTCGAAATGTTAAAAGTATGAGAGCCATCGCCACCCGTACCCACAATATCGACAAAGTTCGGGCCACCATCGACCTCGACGTGATTTGCAAACTCACGCATCACTTGGGCAGCAGCGCTGATTTCGCCAATGGTTTCCTTTTTAACCCTCAAGCCCATTAAAAGGGCGGCGGTGATTGCAGGTGACAACTCACCACGCATGATCATGCGCATCAGCGCAAGCATTTCGTCATGAAAAATCTCACGATGATCAATGCAACGGGTTAGTGCCTCCTGAGGTGTAATCGTCATCGCTCTAACCTTGATCAGTGTTTCAAAAAGCGATCGAGCATTGCCATACCATGCTCCGTATCGATAGATTCTGGATGAAATTGCACGCCTTCTATTGGCAACTCCCGATGTCGCACACCCATAATTTCACCATCTTCGGTCTGCGCCGTAACCGACAAACTCTCGGGCAAGCTCGCGCGCTCGATAGCTAAAGAGTGATATCGGACGACTGAGAATTGACGCGGCAGGCCTGCAAAAACACCTTGATCTTGGTGCGAAACAAGGCTGGACTTCCCATGCATGACTTGTTGAGCCCTGATTATTTTTCCACCGAAGACCTGTCCAATGGACTGATGACCAAGACAGACCCCCAGGATCGGAATTTTCCCGCAAAAGTACTTAATCGCTTGCATCGAAATACCCGCTTCATTGGGTGTGCAAGGCCCCGGCGAAATGACCAAGTGGCTTGGCTGCAATTGTTCTAAGTCCTGCAAGTTAGCGGCATCGTTTCGTACCGTTATAACTTGCGCTCCTAAAGCCCGAAAATACTGAACCAAATTATAGGTGAAGGAATCATAGTTATCGATCATCAGTAGCATAGCTGTAATCCTATCGACGGGTCAGATGTCTGAACGAACAAGCTCAGTGGACAAATCAGCTCAGTGTTCAAGCCCGTTTTCCACAAGCTCTGCGGCCTTTAACACGGCCCTTGCCTTCATTTCTGTTTCCTGCCACTCGGCCTCAGGTGAAGAGTCGTAAACAATGCCTGCAGCCGCCTGGACATTCAGCATCTTATCTTTCACGATACCGGTGCGGATCGCTATAGCCACATCCATGTGGCCCGACCAACTCAGATAAC
>OMIE01000107.1 GCA_900299025.1 Burkholderiaceae bacterium | reverse complement strand
GTATCACCTGGCTACGATTTACCCAATCGATGGATCATTCATGTGGCAGCACCTCGCTACTTTCAGGATGCGTCACCCCATGATGCCTTAGCTCGAGCCACCCGCGCCGTGCTTGACCAGGCACGCATTCAGGGGATCTACCGAATAGCCATGCCGGGACTATCGATTGGTATTTATCGGTTCCCGGTGGAAGAAGCCGCCATGGTTACGGCTCAAACACTGACCGCCGAGGCGCACCGCACGCGACCTTCACTGATTCGACTGGTGTTCCTCGATGCGGACATTACGACACACTACGAGGAGGCCATCAAACGTGTCAAAGGGAAGTAAGGCAAGCGGGGGCACTAAGCCAAATCGAGAGCAATGGTTAGATGAAGCGGTCAGCGAGTTGAGCGCTATTTTCAAAGAGCGTGGCTACGAGGTACCACCCGTCAGAGTGAGTTGTGGATTTGCCCATACGAGCAGCCGCAGTGTGATTGGTCAGTGCTGGTCAACCAAATCCTCAGATGCAGCAATTAATGAGATCTTCATTTCACCCAAGCTTGCTGACCCTGTCGAAGTGCTGGATACGCTGACCCATGAACTGGTCCACGCGGTCGACAACTGTGAACACAAACACGGAAAGGAGTTTAAAGCCATCGCACAGCGGATAGGACTCCAGGGCAAGATGCGAGAAGCGTCGGCTGGACCTGCCCTGAAACAAAAGCTGACAGCGATTGCTCTAAAACTCGGAAACTACCCGCATGCAAAGCTTGCCGTACCGGTGCCATCTCCAAGCTTTCGATCACGACCGCGAGCCGTATGTGAGCGTTGTGGGTTTAGGGTCCCCATGCTGAAATCCTGGATTCACTACGGACCGCCCGTGTGTCCGATGGACCAGGTGTTGATGGAAAAACAAGGTGATTGGGACTGAGGGTACCCATGTCTGCAAAGCGATCACTTAAGCGATCTATAAAAAAGATCAAAGCACGTGAACCTGGCGCTCATGTGATCGTCTTGTGCGCCCCTCCAATCGTTCATCGCTACGCGAGCTAAATGGACCACGCACAGATCATCAACAAGGCGATCGCTGCCGTGCGCCCCGTATTCCGTCTTCACTGGCATCACGGTGCACATGGCATTGCGCACTGGAGTCGGGTCTGGTACCACGGCAGGCGCCTGGCAAGGTCAGTGGATGTGAATCCAGCAATTCTTGCCTGGTTTGCTTATTTGCATGACAGCCAGAGACACAATGAATACAGCGATCCGTCCCACGGCAGGCGGGCCGCCGATTTTGCGCTCCAACTTCATAAAGAGGGAACGCTGTCAGAGTTGAATGCGACTGAGTTTGAGCAACTTTGTGAAGCCATGCGACTGCATAGCGATGGCTTGTCTGACGCTCACCCTGCCATGTGCGCTTGCTGGGACGCTGACCGATTGGATCTCGGGCGCGTGGGGATCACGCCAGACCCGAGGCTGCTTTGTACAAGTTATGCAAGACGACCTGATGTGATCAAAAGGGCCACTCGTATGGCTAGGCCCTTTTGACAGCTAACACTCAACACCCTGAACTCACGACCACCCAACAACGATCACAGGCCCAAGGATTGCCATCAACATGAAACCCGATAACGAAGCAGTGACCAATCAGTTAACGGCAAAACTTCCCCTATCAAAGGCAGACTTCATGGCGAAATGGAACAAGCTTTCGCCCCGTGCTCAGCGCGAGTTACTCGATCTCGCTAAAGAAAGGGACGAAGAGGGTTTGGATGAGGCGCAGACTAAAACTTCCGAGCCGACAAAGTAAAGAACCCGTTTGCATGCTCACCATCGTCCTGACCCTATCGCCTGAGGTTGACCATGAGTACACCAGAGCCTGACGTTAAAGCATCGCGCTTTCTGAGAAACTTCAAGTTTAAGTTTAAATGCTACAAGTCCTGGGATGATTTGGAGCGTACCGACAATCCGGCCATTAGCTTTTGTGGCGACTGCAAAAAAAACGTCTACTACTGCGAAACGCCCGAGGAGTTGAACTTTGCTATAGCAGAGAACTTATGCGTTGCCATTCGTCATGACCACCCCAAAGCGGCACACCGGCAACTTTCGTTGGGTAGTGTTATCGACCCCTGGCCGCTTGCTTCGCAGACTACCGCTACAAATGAAAGCGCTGAAACGCCATGAGCCGCGGTTAACCCGATGACAACGACGGTGTACTACCTAACCGGCATGGGGGGTCGACTGCATACCGGGCTGGGGCAGGCCCTTGCAAGTCGCGGCCTTAACGTGATGGGTCGTGAACTCGTAGGTGAATTCAGATCGATCGATTTTCAGGACCAAATTGATACGGTCGCCTCAGACTTGCAGCAACATTGCTGGTCACCGAATGGGCGGGTTATTGCAAACTCATTTGGTGCATACTTATTTTTGCATGCGCAACTTCAACTGCCACCCTATGTTGGCCGCGTCGTGTTGCTCTCACCCATCGTTGGTGCATTTTCAAGTGATGCGACGCGCACCAACTTTATTCCGCCGAGGTCACGAAAGCTTGCCGAGTGGGCTGAGCGGGCAGCAATCCCTAAGCCACTGCATTGCGAGATTCACGTGGGTGAGCACGACTGGCAGAGTAACCCGGCTAACGTTTGTGAGCTTGGCGAAAAACTAGGTATACCTGTCTCTGTAGTACCTGATGCCGGTCACATGCTGCCGAAGGCATATGTTGCCAAGGTGATCGATCAGTGGCTTGCCGAACTGGGCTGACTCGGGGTCAGACATTCATGGCAAGAACATCGACCATTCGCCTTGATTAACGGTATTTTAAAGTTGTAAGCGTGAAGAAACATGACAAAGACAAGAGCCTGGATGACATGGTCTTTATTTGGTGCAATAGCTACTGCGGTCTCGATACCTCTGGGTGAACGGGTCTATCAACTCTTCAGCATTTCGCAGCCTGAGGATCACGATGGGGCGAATATCGTTCGACGCATACCAAGAGGGTATGAAGACAGCACGCAAGCAGGCAGTCAGGCAGCGTTACAAGACATAAAAAACAACGATATAAAGTATGGTATCTATGGACTTGTAAGCGGCTCCCTGTACGAGGTCT